>JAAZYZ010000089.1 GCA_014239355.1 Fidelibacterota bacterium | reverse complement strand
TGAGCTCCCCATCTATGTAATTCCCTCATAATTCCTAATGGTGCCTGCTCTCCCAAATCTATAATATCAGTAAAGGCATATTCAACCGTTGGTCTATAATAAAACATTAACATGATACCTGTAATTGTTAAAACAACAAATAAAAAAAATGAAAGCCCTCCCATACACCAAGTATAACCTATTTTAACAGCATGCCTAGGTAGTCTTGCAGGATGTAAATGTAAAAATACATTACCTAACACAGCATACATTCTCTGTCTTCTGCTCCTAGGAACTCCAGAACGAATAATTGATTTATATAACTGAGAGTTTAACAGTTTTTCAAATATTGATTGTTTATTATTTTCTTCCATAATTAAATAAACTACACCTTTAAGGAAGCTTCAGGCCTAGTCCATTCTCCTTTTTCATAATTAAATTTTTTGTTTTTATCAACCATTATTTGACCATCACTGGCTACAAAAATACGAAATCTTTCTAAAGGTCTTGGGGCAGGACCTTCAAAATTCATCCCATCACTTCTAAAACCACTACCATGGCAAGGACATTTGAATTTTTTTTCTGCAACCAACCAATTAGGAGTACAACCTAAATGTGTACAAACAGTTGATAAAGCATAGATGCTTTCTTTATCTCTTACAATCCATACATTGTATTGTTTTTTGAACCGCAAATCAACTTTACCTATTTCGAAATCATCTGCATAGCCTATTTTAAATTCCATTGGAGGCTCAAAACTAACATTAGGGAAAAACATTCTGCCAAGCGCAGTAAAAAAACCACCAACACCAGCTATAAATGCAAGCCAGCCAATAGATAAAACAGAAATAAATTTCCCTCTAGAAATTTCATTTTTCTGCTTATCTCCAACAGATGCTTTTGGAATAAATTTATTTTTTGCCATTTCTCTCTCTTCAATTAGTGTTTAATTGATACATAATTTAAAGTTTTTTAAGATACTAAGGCAATAAAATATATGTATATAAATTTATTTATTTATTTATCTACTCAACTACTTTAAATAATTTTTTAGCATAATTGCGAATTTCTAAATTTGGATCGCCCATTGCTAAAGTTTGGAGAGTATTTTTGAATGGGTTTAATAATTCAATATTATCAATAGAATATAAAATATTTAAAATTTTAAGAATCACAAAATTGACTGTATTCTCATTTAATTCTTGATAAGTCTTATAATATTAACGCTTTAATAAATTATTGATTATTGCTTCAGTTTTATTATTACTAAATTCTAATTTTAATAAGGCTAATGCTGCTTCCCACCTTAATTCAGGCCCATCTGTTTCAATCCATTGAGCTGGCCATCTATTAATTAGATTTACTAGTTCAGGAATAATATTTTTATTGCCAATATTACCCAAACTACCTGTTGCTGCTAATTTTTCTAAAAATGAGTTATTAGGCATTAAAAAATGTTTTAACTCTATTGAAGCATCACTATATTTTAATTTTCCAAGAGCCTCTATCGCTTTAATTCGAAATTCTTCCTTATCTGCTTTTAATTCTTGGATTAAAATAGAACCAAATGTAGTATCGGCTGAATTCCCCATAATCATGATTGTATGTAATCGAAGAGTATTATCACTCAAGTGTTCAGATTTAGACATGTTATGAATTTTAATAATACGTTTTCTATATGAAGAATCGTACTTATTGGGGTCATTAAAAAATAATTTATTCATACGATAACTTGCGTTTGCTTTATCTCGTATAGATCCTGTCTCCAATTTTATTAATAATTGATTAATATCAGAGGGCTCTTCTGTAATAACAGAAAAAAGTAAATAAAATAAAATTCCAAAAATAACAATCATTAAAGGAATTAAAAAAAATGAATAAAATAGAGAATAAATTCTACTTGATTCTGAACTGCTAATTGGTTGGTTTTGATTTGTGTTATTCATTTTTAGACCTTATATCTTTAATCTCTTTTAATAAAAATGAGGTTATACTTTTTAACTTTCGTACCTCTTTTTGTAAACTAAAAATTTGACTAATAGCCATTATTAAGAAAGCTACTGCCATTATTAATCCTAAATATAGAGCATCCATTATTTCTTCTTTTTACTCTTTTTTAATAAATCAACACCTAAAATAACTGGGAATAAAAATAATATTATTGTTGTAATAATTAATATCAAAATAATCCATGTTAAATTTAAATATAACCACTCAAGATTCATGTTTTACTGCACTTTCAAAATCATTTTTAAAATTATACATCAATACTAAACTCTCTTTGACAATCTTATGTTGATTATTAAAACCTTTATTTAAATATATTTGCATAACTCGTTCTTGCCTTAAAATATAACTCAATAACTTATTATATTCTGATATATTTAATTGATTTAACTCTTTATTAGAGAAAGATTTTATTTTAGAATCTATCAAAGATTCCATTATACGATTTCCAGAATGATCTAACTTATTAGAATAATAAAATAATTTTATACCTTTACTAGTATTTTTGAAATCACAATATAATTTTGGATGAGTAATATCTTTTTTTTTCATAATCTAAAAAATATCATATAAAAATAATAAAACAGAAGAATTGTACAAATTACCATTGATACTACTCTGTTTTTAGTATATAATACTGATGTTGCAACAAGAATAGTGATGATAATTTCTTTATAATAGACAGTAGAAAATGCAAATATTTTATCAAACATTATAAACCAATTAAATTATTTAAGAAAAGTTTGAAATGCCCCTTGTTTATCAAAAACTTCCCAATTATTAATTTTTGCTCCAGAAAGATATTGTCCTTTTAAATAGATAGAGTTTAATTCATTATCATGAAATAAATTATAATCACCATCTAATTTGTTATTAACATAATTTTTTTTCTCTTTAATATTAGATGATTGATAAAATCGAGTAAAAGAACCATCATTCCTATAATCTGAATATATTTTATATTTATCTATTTTATGATGATCATGATGATCATACCAAATCCATATATTATTTGGCATATCATAACTAAAATAACGTTCAATTAACAAATGTCCTTCACGGTCATAATAGGTCCATAAAGAATGTTTCTTTTTGTTTTTGAAATAGCCTTTAACCTTAATTTGACCATTCCCATAATATTCATAAAATATTTCAAGGTTAGCATTATCAGGAATCCACTCTGTTTCTAACTTTTCATTATTAAAAGTTTGAATATTTAAAATCATTCCAGAGTCATCAAGGTTAATTTGTTTCACTTTAAGATTAGTATGATAAAAAATAATACTATTATTTTCTTTAATTACATGCAAGGAATCTGAATTACATGAAATAAAAAAAGACGAAAATATTAATACGGATAAATATACTACAAAATTTTTCATGCCATAATTTATGATAATTATAATAAAAAAAAACCCTCTATTTAGAGGGTTTTATTTATTGCTCCGGTACGAGGACTCGAACCTCGGACACGTGGATTAACAGTCCACTGCTCTAACCAACTGAGCTATACCGGAAAAATTTATTTTTCAAGCCGATAAAATTATATAAAGAATATAATATATAAAAGAAGTTTTATATTTATTTTAATAAATCAAATTCAGGTTTTAATTTATCATAAGTATCAAATAAATTTTCCATTATAATTTTAGTATGCCCTGTAACAGGCATGAAATTAGAATCCCCCATCCATCTTGGAACAATATGGAAATGTAAATGGTCATCTATACCAGCTCCTGCTACTTTACCCATGTTCAGACCAAAATTAAACCCTTCACATCGTAACTTTGCCTTCAAAATATTCATTGAATCTTTTGATAAAGACATAATTTCTGTCAAAGTATCTATGTTTACTTTTGTCATATCATCATATTTTTTATAAGGGATAACCATTAAATGTCCATTATTATAGGGATATAGATTCATCACTACAAAAGAATTAAGAGAACGATGTAAAACTAAATTCTTTTTATCATCTGAAGATTTAATTTTATTTATAAATACATCTTCTTCTTTATCTGGATTTTGGATATAATCCATTCTCCATGGTGCCCATAAAAAATTCTTATCCATTTATACTCCTTCTATGTACTATACTCTTCAAAAAGTTTTTCAATTTGTTTATCACTAATTGAGCTAACATCAAATTCTAATAAACTTATAATTAAATTTTTCAACCTCTCTTCAATAGGTTTATTATGATTTAAAACAATAATATTTTCTTTTTTATAAACGCATGATCCACCTTTGAAATTGCCTTTACCTTTAATAATTTTAATATTAAGCTCATCTGAAATAGATATTAATTTGTTATATGTTTTTTTTAAATTCACAAAATACCTATTTAACTGATATAACCATATCTTTAATATCCCAATGTATTCTAACTTCTAATGCCTTAGAATAACTACCAAACTTAGATGCTCGTTTAAATGGAGACCAACTGCCATTGTAATAATAAGTAGAATCATAATTATCTAAAATTTCATATGCAGTAAAATTATAAAAACCTGGTTTAATATTTAAAAATGAGAATTGATTATTAAAATTAGTATAATTGTAATAAACAGATTCTAAATCAATGCTTTCAGCTTTGACAATAATAGGATACTCTCCATTATATTCTACTATTCCGTATATATTGCCACCTATAATATCCTCATCTAATAATAATGGATTTGAAACAGATAAAGTATCTGATACTTTATTTAAATAGACATCATAAATATTATCAATATATAATGTAGGGGAAATATTATGATCTATCTTTAAAGTAAAAGAGTCCATAAAGGAATAATCTATTTCAGTAAAAACAGTATCTAATTTAAAATAAATATTAGGAGTATTTACTCCTCTTGCAATAGGCTCATTAAACACAACCTGAACTTCCTTCCCAATATATTGGGAAGATATTATTTTAGGTGGAATGGTATCAATAATATTATTTATTACAGTGTTATATTGGCTGGGCACATAACTTTCAAATCTATTTCTTAGTTTGATATTAATCCCTAAAGAATCTTTATTATTTCTATTCTGAGGAATCAAAAATGTTTTCTCGACACCATTATCCAACATTATATATCCAAAATTATTATTAACTTGACGAAATGATTTGATAGCTAATCTTTCTAATGGATTATCCACTTTAATTGTAACATGAGTACTATCTTGATTAAATAAATCAATAAAATCTTTACTAATAAATCCATATTTCTTATTTCTAATATCATGTTTCAATACATCAATTTTATTTTGTACTGCTGCGATGATATATTGCCCATCATCTACATTCTGGAACTGAAATTCTCCTTGATTACTAGATTCTGTTTTATCAATCAATGTATATAAACTATCGGTTAAACTATATAGTCCAATTTCAAATATTTCATCATTAGCATTGATAACGTTTCCACTAATTTTATTATTTGATATCATATTATGATTAAAAAATGACATTTGTATTGGTTTATCCATAATATTGCCATTAAAATCAGAAACATTTCTTGAAATATTAATTTTTATAATTTTATAATTAGGCCACTTTTGATTTGGAGTAATAATAATTTTTTTACCTCTTACCTGATAATTAAAATCAGTAAAATTTATAATCTCAATTGCATTAACAATAGTGAGTGGATTAATAAATTCGTTAAAATAAAATGTGATTTTTTCATTAGTATTAATAATATTAGAATTAAATGAGTGAGAAACATTAATTAATACAGGACCCTCCTTATCGACAGGGCCTCCTTTGGGAGCCATTTGAGCTGCACATCCCATAAAAATAAATAAAAGTATTGCTAAATAATATTTCATAATTAATCTCATTAATATTAAAGTAAATTTATTATAATTGTTACTTTTTTATTCACATTTTCATATTTAAATTGTAATATTAATTATGAAAAATTTATCAAATAACTTTTTAATCCCAATGCCACATGTTAATGACCCAATCTTTAAAAAAAGTCTTATATATGTATGTAGTCATGATAAAGATGGAGCTATGGGGTTGATTATTAATAAGCCTATATCAGATTTAAAACTCAAAGAAGAAGCTGACTCTATTTTAAAAGAGACTCAACTCCATCAAATTAATCCAACTCCAAATGTTTATTTTGGGGGTCCTGTTGATCTAAATATGGGAATTATTTTACATCCATTAGATTATATTACAAAAAAAACAATTAAAATTTCTAATCACATAGGAGTTACCTCAGATTCAAAAATTCTGAAAGATATTGTGACAGGTCAAGGCCCTAGTATGTTTAGATTTTCAATAGGTTACGCTGGTTGGGGTAATGGACAATTAGAAAATGAATTCGAAAATGGAGACTGGTTAATAGCACCAAGTAATTCCGAAATAATATTTGATATGCCAGATGAACAAAAATGGACTTACATCAATAATAAATTAGGTGTAGATATTAATGAGTTGTCTGGCCATGGTGGATTTGCATAATTAATCATTTTTTCACTGCTCACTATTTTGTGATTAAAAACACAACAACTAATTTCCCAATTTAATATATTAATTCAGGTAGTGATTCAACCCTGAATTGCAGGAGGGATACCTATTTAAAATTGAGGAGTTTTATAACTCCTCAATTTTTTTTATTTCGTTTTTTTTCCTTATATTTAAAAGTTAAAATAGAAAATAAATAAGGGAGAACGATATGAAATTCGTTAAAATTATAACTATACTAATGACATTCTCTGTAATGATCTTTGGTAATTGGGATAGAGTGAGTGCTCTTGGTGGAAACCCTGGGTTTTGGCCAGAAGATGATGCAAATGTATCTTCTTTTCCTGCAATGGTAAATAACTTGGATATGATTCAAGTTAGTGGAGCAGGCAGTGATAGTGGCTCCGCAACAGTAGTTTGGGGTGAAGATGATAGTTGTACCTGGGGCTTTGGCTTTGATGGGGCAACTGATGAAGATCTCAACGATTGGGTAAATCTAATGTGGGGTAATGGTACCTATGGCGCAACATTTGCTTTTGGAAGTTCAGCATGGACCGGGACATCAACTATTCAAGGAGATGATGATGAAGATGTTGTTGTAGATGATGAGAGATCTACATTTGGTATCGATGTAGGATTGGGTATGAATATGAACTTTGGTGAGCTAGGTGTCAATTTCTTAACTGCTACTACAGATGATGGAGAAATTGATGATGAAGATAATTGGGATGACGTAATGGGTTTAGGTCTTAATCTTAGAAGAGAACAAGATATATGGTTATTTAATAATATGTTAGTAGGTTTTGCTATGTATAATCAAGCTACTGGTGATGAATTAGATAATAATATGGGCTTATCAGTAGATTTATTCACTTCATTACCTACTGGTGATGGTGTAAATGCTACATTTGCTATGGGATTTGGATATTGGAATAATACAACCAATACAGGATTAGATGGTGCAGATGATGTTGTGGTTAGCATGATTACACTTCCAGCAGTCCATTTAGGTGTTGAAGCTGAAGTAACGGATTGGGCTAAAGTAAGATTTGGCTTAAACCATGCATATGTAGTATCAGGTTCTAATGGAGATGATACATGGACAGGTGCTGTTGATAACAATGGAGAATCTAATTTTAATTGGAATTTTGGATTAGGTTTTGATTATGGTAGCTTTACTTTAGATATGGTATTAGAAAATACTGATTTATTTAATGACCCTGTAAGATATATAATGGGTAGAAATGATAGCGCTCTTTCATCTAGTGCTACATTAACATGGGCATTTTAATAGATAATTAATAAAATAAAAAAGGCTCCTTATTAGGAGCCTTTTTTATTATAAGTTCCTTTTTGAATAGGATAATGTAGTAACCTAGAATCTAAACTTCCATTTTTTAATACAATTTTTTTACTTGTCTGTAATCCTATATTTTTAGCAGCTTCTAAATTAGCAGTAAATACATAACAATCAAATCCAATACACTTAGTTTTAAAAATATCACCAATCATTTTATATAATAACTTAGTAGAATCATCATCACCTAATCTTTCTCCATAAGGAGGGTTAATAATAAGTACCCCCTGATCAGAACTAGGATTAAATTCTAACATATTTTGTTTTTTAAAAGAAATATATTTTTCCAAATCAAGAAGTTTAGCACTATACATTGCCATTACAATATTAGAAAATTCTGAATCATACCCATATATTTTTATATTTTTATCTAATTCAACCCTATTCTTAGCTTTATTTTTTATTTTTAAAAAAAGCTTTTCATCATAATCAAACCATTTTTGAAATGCGAATCCTTTCCTTAATAAACCTGGGGCAATATTATAAGCTAACAGCGCAGCTTCAATTGCAATTGTTCCTGAACCACACATAGTATCATAAAATGGAGTAGATTTATCCCATTTAGACAACATAATCAGACCCGCAGCTAAAGATTCATTCAAAGCTGCCTTATGAATTTTATTTCTATACCCTCTTTTATGTAAAGATAACCCCGAACTATCACTATAAACTGTAAAATGATTATCTGTAATAAATATTGAAATAATAATATCAGGATTATTTTTATCTATTGATGGCCTAGTTAATTTCTTTTTTTTGATTTGATCAACAATAGCATCTTTAATTTTTAAAGTAGCATAATTTTTATTACCAAATTTTTCAGAAGACCCCCTCATTTTAATAATAAATGTCTGCTTAGTATCTATATACTGATCCCATTGAAAATTATAAATTTGATGATACATATCATCATCATTATCAGCATCAAAACTAAATAATTCAACTAATAAATGCATTCCAATGCGGGAATGAATATTAACTTTATATAAACCTTCTTTATCAACTTGAAAATTGATTCCTCCATTAGTGACTATATTAGAATTGGTGTAATGAGATATTTCATCCTGAGCAAGCTGTTCTAATCCTCTAGGACAAGTTAAATAGCAGTTATACATTATATCTTATTTGAGTATTGTTATTTTTTGAGTTTGTATTATTCCATTAAAAGAGTAGCGAATCAAATACACTCCAGTTGAAAAAGAAGTAGCATCCCAAAATAAATTATAATCTCCATATGCATAATCTGCATCAGCTAGAATACTTAATAGTTCTCCATTTAAATTATAAACTTCAATTAAAACGTTAGAAGGTTGTCCCATGCTCCAAGATAATTGGGTTGATGGATTAAATGGATTAGGAAATGGATTTGAAATGGTAAAAACATCTGGTAATTGATCTTCCGTAGATAAAGGATTATTTACATTTAATAAAATATTTGATTTTGATTCATAAAGAGCATATTCAGTATTATTTGATGAAATTAATAATTCAAATTCATACTCTCCATTAGGAGTATTTTCAGAAATATGAATTTCAAACGGTGTTTCAATATTTAAATAAACATCTCCAGGATTAATATTATCTATATCTTGAATTGCATTATTAATCTCAAAATATTCTGAAATACTATTTAAAGAAAGAGAAGGGTTAGAAGCAACTCCCCAATCAGGGTTATTGTATAATATAGTTGTTAAATTAACTAGCTCACCAGCATCAATAATACTATCATCACCAGTGATAACTTGATAATCAATTTCTGCAAGTTCAATTTTAGGAAATAATGGGGTTGATAGAGCTCTTAAAGCATCAACTCGTCCTTGACCTATTTTCCCATCAAGATAATCAGAATTAATGGAGTATATAATGGGATCTGATGTAGCTAAAATCATAGTTTCAAGTTGGTCTGGGCCCCAATCAGGGTTAAAAGAACTTAAAAGTCCAATTACACTAGCTGCTGCAGGACTTGCCATAGAAGTTCCACTCCAAGAATCATATGCATTATTTTCATTGTTAGGATTATTTTGAATAACTGTGCTTTCAATACCTTCCCCCGGAGATGCTAAATCAACAGTTTCATGATATGTAGCCCAATTGACTCTTTCAGACGAATTAGTTGCTGTAACTGAAATTACATATTCATAACTAGATGGGTAATGAGCAGAATCAATGTGATCATTACCTGCAGCTGCAATAATAATCGCATTATAATCATTATGAGCAACAGCTATTGTGGCCTGTTCAAATATATTATAATATAAACTTCCCCAGCTATTATTAATAATTGAAAACCCTCTATCAGTACGATAAAATCCAACTTTAGCTGCATATAAAATTCCATCATATCCATCGGTGATATATACTTCATTTTGTTGATTATCATCAGATACTTTTACACTTAAAATACTGCAATCAAAACAAGAAGAGGCAACTCCTATACTATTATCTGTAGTTGCTCCTAATAAGCCTGCTACATGTGTTCCGTGATCCCACCCCCAAGTTCCAAAAGGCATAGGGTTATTATCGTCAACTCCATTGAAACCAGCTGGATCCCAGCCAATTAAATCATCAATATAAGTATTAGGGTTATTATCCCAATCATCATCATCAATATTATTTAAATCATCTGGATCAAATACCCATTGATTATTAATAAACTCTAATGTTCTACCATCACCATCAGCATCTTCACCTAAATTTTGCCAAATATTATTAATTAAGTCTGAATGATCCCAGTCTACTCCTGTATCTACAGATGCCAATAAAATGTCCTTACTCCCAGGAATATCGCCTCCATTAACATCCCAAAAATCCCATGCATGATCAGATTGAATCTTTGGTATAAACCATTGTTGATTATATCTAGTATCATTTGGTTGGTAAAGAGGAACATTTAAATAATCATACTCTACATGATAAATAAATGGAAGATTGTTTAATTCATTTTTTATATCTGATAATATTAACCTATTGATATTATTAAAAGTAACCCTATAAATACGATTTAAATAAATATCTCCACTGTGATCATTTTCAGTGGCTGCTGTTAGCCAAGGCTCAATATTATATTCAGAAACAGAATTAAAAAAATTATTTAATTGAATCTGAATATTCGAACGATTTTCCTGATTTGAAGATAGATCTAATGTAGGTTCATTCTTATCAATGCAAAACAATAGAGCTTGATCATTTATCAGTATCTCTGATGACCATAAAAAACTTATAACACATAATATATAAAATATATATTTTTTCATATTTATTTCATTAATAAAACTTTTTGATTTGATATTGATGTTATACTTGTACATTGAATTATATATATACCTGTAGCAAAATTAGTAGCATCCCAATTAAATGAATGATTCCCATATTGTAATATACCAGAATAAATATCAGAGATTTTATTTCCTTTGAGATCATAAATATTTATATTCACTTTTTCTGTTTCTAATAATTGAATATCAAAATTAACTAATGGGTTAAATGGATTAGGATACACATTAGAAATTCCAAATTCTAAATTATCAATGGAATTATCAATCGTTAATTCTGTATTTAATTCTACTGAAGTACAACTTTCTCCAGGCACTAAAATTTCATTTCCATTAATATCAGAAAAAATTTGATCCGTAATACACACTTCAGTTAATCCTGATTCTTCAAAACTAAAATCAAGATTTGTTAAAAGCCCTTCACCTATAGGAATAGTAGTTCCTGATAAAGATGTCCCAATAACATAGCCATCTTGAGATACTGATACGATAAAATCATTTTCTTGAGCTAAGCCTCCATAAGCATTTGAAAGAGTAATTAAATTTAAATCATCAGAAATCTGAAATTCAAATTGTGCAATTTCTGCAGTATTAAAGGTCATAATCCCTAATGATTCATATGAAACATTACCAAAATAAATATCTGCTAAACCATAAAAACAACTTCCATCATCAACATTTGCATTTTCATCATAGTTTTCAGCATTTGGATCTGTACAGCCTTGTATAATTTGGGTTCCATCATAAGTCCCATCAATAAACATTGCTCCTGTATCTCCTGGATCGAGCCATTGCTTAACATCATTCCAAGCTCTATCAAATTTTCCATATAAATCATAACTTCCTGTATCTCCACATGGAACATTTGGGCCTCCTGTAAGCTGTCCTATAAATCTAAAATTTTCGTCGTACAAAGGGCAGCCAGAAGAACCTCCTTCGGTACCCCCATTATCCCAAAAAACTCTCCAGTGTGTCCCCGGATCTCCTTGATTCCAAGCTGCAGAGTATGCAGCATCATCATCAAAATTAATTCTTTTAGGGGCCCCCCCTGGATGATGAATTGCACAGGATACAATTGGTCCATTATCTGGTGAACGATTCCACCCAGCATAAAAAATTTCCCAAGAATCCCAAAGATCATCAGGAATATTTACAGTCGTTATCTGAAGCAAAGTCCAATCTGAATCAAATCCATTTGAAGTGGCAAGCTGATCAGAACCATATAACCCAAAACCAAAACCACCAGAATCTGAATTACAATTACTAGCTCCATAATTAAAATGAAATCTAAATGTACTTGGATTATCTCCATCGGTACAATGCCATGCCGTCATATAATATCTAGTTAAATCATAGCTAGTATTGTTAAGCATAGAACCGCTGCAAATAAATCCTCCCATATCAAGCCAAGATGTAGCATTAATTACAAGTTCATAAGGTTCAGCTTCAGGACATAACTCTCCACCACCATGGGTATTAGTTGCACAGATTCTACTATTATCATTTCCTCCATTTCCAAAAAAATTCATAATATCTCTATAATCATGAATAACTTCTGATAAATAAATTTCACCTTCAAATTCCACATTAAATGGTTCATAGTATTCTAAAACAATCGTGTCTCCTTTAACCAAAGGTGTAGCAAATAAATAATCTTGTTGATTATTTAGATAAGAATAGGCTCCATGTATAATCGTTTGGTCTGAATTGTAAACATAAAATTCTGCCCCTTTAGGTAAATAAAAATAGTCATACTCAATCCCAATTGAATACGCATATTCTGAATGTATTTCTAATCTCCAAATTTTTGAGCCATCATCTAATACTTCCCATGTACCTGAATTATTTAAATTGTAATCAACATCAAAGATTTTACCATATCTAAATGGTGTCCCAGGAGATGCATTTTTATCTTCAACCAATAATTGATCAACATCAATTTCAGGCATAATAGTTTTCATAATTCTATTGGATGTAGAATGAATAAAACTTTTTGGAATACCTTCGACCGTAGTTTGGGCAAATATAAATCCAATGATGAATAAAATTTGAATACTTCTCATAAAATCTCCTATAAAATACTAAAATAATTTAGCGCTTAATTTACAATTTTTTTGTGACTTATCTTAATAAAACAGCCTAACTTAAAATTAAATCAATCAATAAAACTGTATCTAATACATTAATCTCTCCATCTTGATTAATATCCGCTTCTAAATTTGGTGGGTAAGAGTTAAGTATCATACTAATCAATAACACTACGTCTTGAACATTAATTGTTCCATCATAGTTTATATCACCTAAATCAGCTTGATATCCAATTTGTACCGATACAGGAATAGTAATAGCCCCTGTAGCATTTGATTCAATATGAATATATGTTTCATAAGAACCAATATCCATTTGATTTCCATCAACTTGTATTATATGATTTATTGATTCTTGATAATTAAGCTGATTAGATAAATAATTCTGATTATCAATACTAAACCAATTAGGAGATTGTTCAAATGATACCCCTAAAAAATTATGTATATAATTATCGTTATAAATGATTTGTTGACCTATAGAACCATCTTCATTTTGAATACCAATAGTACAACTAGTTCTATCTCCACTTATTCCTGCATAATTCATATCAATATGCCCACTTTTATATATTATTATTTGAAAATTATTTGGTGCATCATCACCCCATTGAGATATATCTGTGTATGAAACAACTAATCTATTGCCATCTGAAACATATTTTACTCTTCCTGACATATCTGGTGAAGATTCTAAATTGATAGGATTTAAATCATCCCAAAAACCAAATATAGCTGGTTTTGGCGCATCATCTGAGGGAATAGAAAGATTTTCATATCCAGGATTATCCTCACCAAACCCTATCCATCCATTTGGACTAATAATAAATTCCGAATAAAGATTATTATAAAAAGGGAAATTAAATCCTATATTGAATGGACCAGATGCAGAATCATTATTTTCAAACCATACTTGATTTCCAGCGTCACTAATATCTACCCAATAATAATCATTTATTTCACTATAATCTGAGTCAATCCAATAATAATCAGCTTGATCTGGTAAACTGAACGCTTCTGAAAAAGGTGAATTATAAATTTGATAATCTAAAATAGACTCTTCCTCACCTGTATTACTTAAGATTAAGCTACGTGTTTCTAATTCATTTTCAAATATTAACACATCATACATATAATCGCTATATGTGATTTCAGGGTCAGGAGAATTAATTACTCCTATTCCATCTAAACTAGTTATTCCAGTATTATTAGGATCTAGCCAATCTTTTAACCCTAAATTCCAGGAATGAGCTAATTTTCCATAATAATCATTTATAGGGTCTTCGCAAGAGGATTCCCCTCCATGTAATTGCCCCACAATTTGTTTGTTATCATTAAATAATGGCGCCCCAAAAGAACCAGGCTCAGTAATACCTTCAATCCATTCATCAATTCTCCAATGAGTATCATCATCAAAAAACCAGCCATCAGAAATTGCTAAGCCTTCATGGTATGAAATCTTTTTAATATCACCAACCGGATGATGAATTGATGTGCAATTAGATGGATTAGTAGTAGTAATGTTCCAACCAGAAAAATATATATCATACTCTTCAGGTGGATTTTCCTCTAATCTTAGTAATGCAAAATCAGATTCATAATTATGAGCTAATAGCGTAGCTCCTGAAATCGTCTGATTAGTTATACCATTTTGATTATTACAGTCAGGACTTTCATAGTTAAACATAAAAATCCAATCTTCATGCCCGCCTAAACACGTTTCAGAAGTTAAAAAATATAATTCTAAATCTTGATTAACATTATTAATCATTGATCCTGAGCATAATCTAGTCCCGCCATCTGTTAAAGTTAATACTACAGAGCTAATTTCATCATTCCAAGATTGAAATTCTGGGCAATTAACATTATTATTACATTCTTCAGAATCTTCATATCCTCTAAAAACATCTTTATATCCATTAATAATACTAGATATGTTTAGAATGCTAGTTGAAGAAGATGACTTAGGTTCATAATATTCAAGAATTACTATATCACCAGAAATTGGCGTAGTTGAAAACCTATTATAAGATTTGTTATTTTGACTAGTAAAGGCACCTATAATATCAGAATAATCCTTATTATAAATAAAAAGTTCAGACCCTTCTGATAGAAAGAAATGATTAAAAATCATATTAATCGAATATGCATATTCTGACTCAATCTGCAGTCTATAAACTTTATCTCCATTATTTAATACATCACAAGCTGCTAAGTCAAAAAAATCAAGGTTAACAGGAAAGCTATAACCAAATCGATAAGCTAACCCATTTTCTCTATCTATAATATCTGCAGCATATAATTGATCAATATTTAATTGGTTAGTTTTAAATTGTGGTATTGTACTCATTAATTCATGCTCTAAACTTTTTGGGGATGAAGAATAGCTTAACTGAGCATACATAACAGTACAAAAAATTAAGATACTATATTTTAATATATAATTATTCATGAATATTTAATCCAATTGTGTATCTAAATATATTATTTAACCCCAAAATATGCTTATTATTATTTTATTACAAAATGTAATGAACAATATAATAGTAATTTCGTATACTTTGTTAGTAAGCAAATTTTAATAATTGTTTATATTTTATATAATGAAATACATAATTTTATTAATTATACCACTTATACTTAATGCTCAAGAATGGAATTATTCAGCTGACATCCTAGAGAAGAAGAAAGAAAATGGGCGTGAAGTAAGAATTTTTAAATCAACCTCAATCGGTGATAAGCAAGTTGTGATATACAAAGATACTATCTCAATATTCACTAATCAAGCCAAACAATACGTCGATAATGAAGAACTACATTTATTAGGGCCTGTAACAATGATTAATGGTAAAGATAGTCTAAAATGCAAAAATATGATATTTTGGTATGAACTTGATTCACTTCATGCATTTGGAAATGTAAATTTTAAATTTAAAAATAATTATATTCAGACTGATTCTTTAACATACGTTCAAACAGATGGCTTTAGAGGGTATTCATTTACTGCAAATAATAATGCAAAATTTTATGATCCAGAATATGAAATTACAGCTAATCAAATGAGCTACAATGATTATTCACAATATATGTTATTAAATAATCAAGTTACAATTAAATCAGAAAAACAAGGTGCTAAGGGAGAGAACATTAATTTAGCATTTCAAGATTCTTTAATTAAAAATATGGTCATTAAGAACAATGCATATATATATAATAATCATTACGCAATAGTAAGTAATCAAAATTATCAATTATTTAAAGATGAAGTAAATGGAAATCTAATCGAAGCAGATTTTGAAAATAAAAATTTAAAAAATATTTTAGTAAAAGGAATGGCTGAAAGTAAATACTATGTTGTAAATGACTCAACATATTTAATGGGTTTTAATGAAGCTTCTGGTGATACTATGATTTTTAAATACGGTTTGGAAAACTTAGAACAACTTCATATAAAAGGAGATGCTAGAGGACTATTCTTCCCTGAAAAAAATCAAACAAAATTAGACTCTATATTAAGCTATCAAGCTAACTTAATAGATTATTATATTAATGACCAAATGACCTTCCTTGAAAATGATGTTAAAATACAATATCAAAGTACAGAACTCACATCAAATATTGTAGATGTAAATTGGGCAAACAATATGTTGTATGCATATTCTAAAGATAGTAGTACAGCAAAAATTACCAGCCAAAATCAAAAACCAATGATGGGTAAAAATTTAGAATTTGATCTAATTAATAAACGTGGAATTATTAATTTAGGTGAAACTACAGTAAGGGATGGAATATATAAATCAAAAACAATTTTTAGAGAAGAACCTAATATATATCATATGCAAAAAAGTATATATACAACTTGTGACCATGAATATCCTCATTATTATTTTAAAAGCCCAAAAATGAAAATGATTCAAGGCGAAAGAATTATAACAAAACCATTGTTTTTATATATATATGATATTCCTATTATCGGGCTTCCTTTTGCAGTATTACCTAGTACTAGTGGAGGGCGGCAATCGGGTTTGATTATGCCTTCATTTGGAGTGTCAAATAATACAGGCACATTTTTTCAAAAATTAGGTTATTATTGGGCTCCAAATGATTATATGGATAGTAAAATATTAATGGATTTTTATGATCAAGATAGAATTGAATTAAATACAATATTTAGATATATAAAAAGATATAATTTTAATGGAAATATCTCGTCTACGTTTAAACGGAAATTAGCAGGAACCGATGATATTGCTGATTTATTTACAAATAAATCAATTCAAAATTTTGATGTTAAATGGATCCATAATCACCAAATTGATAATACCCAAAATCTTAATGTAAATTGGATTTATGTCACTAGTAGTGATTTTTATAATGATAGCTATGATTTAAATACTAGAACACAACAAAAATTAGAATCTTCTGCTGGCTATAGTAAAGTTTGGGCCGCATATAATAATAGATTATCAGTATCATTATCTGAAAGCTATGATTTAAACAAAGAATCAGAAATCCCAGAATGTATTTTAGATGAAGACGGAGCTTGTGAATCACAAACAATATTTTATAAAACTAGAATATTACCTAATATGCGTTTTTCACATTCAAATTCTAAACTATTTGGAAAGGGAGATAAATGGTATAATTCTATTTATTATAATATTGCATCTCAATTTAAAGGATATCAAAAAATAGGGAGTATTTTCTATAATTTTACTGAACAAGATGACCAAGTATATAATTCAAATCAAAGAGATACTATGTTGTATAATAATAGTATCAGTCATAGCATGAATTTATCTGTACCTATAAAATTATTTGAATGGCTTAATTTAAATCCCTCATTAAATTTAAATGAAGGTTGGGTTTTTAAATATAATAATAATGGCCAAGAAACAGAGGGCTTTAAAAGAAGATTGACTGGTAGTTTTAATGTATCATCTAGTACAACCCTATATGGACTTTTTGGCGTTAATAAATTTAATGTTAATTCATTAAGACATATAATGACACCAACAATTAGCTTTAATTATACTCCAAATTTTTCAAAGCCATTTTTTGGGGTTGATTTAGGATATTTTGATAATAATGGGAATGACTATTTTTCAAACTCTATGATTGGGGCAACACCAACAAATGAAATTAGAAAAATTAATTTGAACCTTACTAATAATTTTCAAATGAAATTAAATGATTCATCCCAAACAAAAATAGATTTCCTAAGATGGAATATAAGTACAGGTTATAATTTTATATCTGAAGATGAATTTAATTTTGATTTAATTAAATCAAGAATTAATATATCTACTTCAGAAAAATTTAATTTTGATTTTACCATGTATCATGAGCCCTATAAATTAGATGAAAATTTAAATAGAATAAACCAATATGCAAATTTCCCAACCTTAACTTATTTGCAAGGTGCTACAGATTTATCATTATTTGGGAAACAATCAATTAAAAAAGATGATACTAATGAAATTGACACTTTAGATCGATACGAAGAAAATCAATTATATAATTCTAATAAATTTTTTGAACCAGAAATAGATGCTAATACTCTATGGGAATTAGATGTTAGATTAGGAGCTAAACTACAAAAATCTATTATAGAAAATGATATAGGTTGGGATAAAACTGTATGGGTCCAACCTATTTTAAAATTAAATCTAACTGAGAAATGGAAAGTAACATATGCAGGACAAATTGATATAATTAATAATGAAATTATCAGTCATAATATGTACTTATATAGAACACTACATTGTTGGGAATTTGGTTTTAAATGGTGGCCATCTGGTAATGGAAGTGGCTTTTTATTAAATATTCGTGTAAAAAGTCCAGATTTAAGAGATATTAAATTAAAATCTAGTGGGGGAAGATTATTTGGATTATAAAAAATATACTTAATATCTTGGATATTATATATATTTAGAAGTCTGGAAATAAACTATGATAAAGAATATAAAAGGCACAAAAGATTTACTACCTGAAGTAACCTACAATATACAAGATATTGAAAATCATCTAAATAGGTTTATGCATATTCATGGATATGGAGAAATACGAACGCCTATTTTTGAATCAACTGAATTATTTAGAAGAAGTGTAGGAGAAGATACAGATATTGTAAATAAAGAAATGTATACTTGGGATGATCAGAATGGCCAGAGCCTGACTTTACGCCCAGAGATGACTGCTTCAGTAGTTCGATCTTATATTCAAAAACAACTATGGAAAGTTGAGCCTATTTCAAAATTTTACTATATAGGACCTTCATTTAGAAGAGAACGTCCACAAAAAGGTAGACTTAGACAATTTCATCAATTTGGAGTAGAGGCAATTGGATCTTGTCACCCTGAACAAGATGCAGAAATTATAGCTATAGCCTATAATATATATCAAATGTTTGGAGTAAATAAACTCTCTGTAAAAATTAATACGCTGGGTAGCGATAATGTGAGAGAACAATATATTACTCAATTAAAAAAATCATTATCTAAATTTAAATCTAGCTTTAATAAATCAGAATATAATAGGTTAGAAAATAATCCACTTAGAATCTTAGATTCAAAAAATAAAGATATTCAAGAATTAGTTAAAAAACATGCTCCCAATATTTTTGATTATATTTCTAATGAGGATAAAAAGCATTTTGAAGAAGTTATACAAATTTTAGATACAATGGAAATCCCATATATTCATGATATGAACTTAGTTAGAGGATTAGATTATTATAATCGGACTGTTTTTGAGATAATATCAGAACAATTAGGGGGACAAGATGCATTGTGTGGTGGTGGCAGATATGATAATCTAATAAACCAATTAGGTGGTGCTGATGTGCCTGCAATGGGTTTTGCTGCAGGTATGGAGAGATTAATGCTTGCTATGAATTTAGAAAATAACCAAACTACTCAAACGGATATTTATATTATAAATATTGAACAAGATTTAATTAATCAAAGCATGAAATTGGCTGATGAAGTAAGAAAAAATTTAGGTCTTGCAGTATATACAGACTCACTTAGAAGAAGTCTTAAGTCACAATTAAGGCATGCTAATAAAATGAATGCCACATATACAATTATCATGGATTCTAATACTGTAAAAGATAATACTGTAGTAGTTAAAAATATGGAAAAAAATCAGCAAGAAGCAATCCTTATAGATAATTTAATATCATATTTTGAATCTGAATAAATTAATCTATTAATGGGCCAATACTGCATACTTATTCATTATCATGAACTGGGATTAAAAAAAAATAATAAGATCTGGTTTGAAAAAATATTCCAAAAAAATATTCAAACTCATTTAAAACCACTCCCCTTTAAAAATATTAATACTTATGCATCACGAGTATTTGTATTTGGGATAGATAAGGAGAGATGGAACGAATATGAAGAAATATTAAAAAATATAATGGGTTTAAAAAATGCAATATTAATGTATAAAATTGATGCTGATTTAGCGCAAATAGAAGATGTAGCAAAAATGATGATCCAAGATAAAGAGTTTGATTCTTTTAGGATTAGTGCTAGAAGACAAGATAAAGGATTTAAATATACATCAAAAGAAATTGATAGATTAATAGGGGCTAAGATTCAGGAAGTATGTCAAAAAACAGTCTCATTAAATCAATATGATTTAAATATTATTATAGAAATAGTAAGAGGACAAGCATTTATTGGTACAGATAAAATAACAGGCTATGGTGGGTTGCCAAATAATACTGGAGAAACAGCAATTAGTTTACTATCTTCAGGAATTGATTCTCCAGTTGCTTCATTTCAAGTCTTAAAAAGAGGTGTTAATCTTATCTATATACACTTTCACAGTGTTCCTGCTACTAATAAACAATCAATTAATAATTGTAAAAACATTATAAATACACTATCACAATTTCAACCAAATACAATATTGTATATATATCCATTACTAGAAATACAAAAATTAATTATGGATAAAGTCCCAGATAAATTATGGGTTATTATGTTCAGAAGAGTAATGATTAAATTATCATGTATGTTAGCAAAAGAGCTAAATGCTAAAGCTCTCATTACTGGAGAAAATATTGGCCAAGTTTCATCGCAAACATTATCAAATATACATGCTATATCTGCTATAAGCGATTTTCCTATTATTAGACCATTGGCAGGACATAATAAAGAAGAAATTATTAATTTGGCAAAAATGATTAATACTTATGAAGATTCAATTGCTCCTCATCAAGATTGTTGTGCCTTTTTTACTCCTGTTCATCCTGAATTAAAAGGTCACATTAAAAAAATTGAGCAGATTGAATCAACACTTGATACTGACATCTTATATAAGGATGCAATTGAAAAAAGGGAGGTTTATAAAACATGAAAATTATATCATGGAATGTTAATGGGATAAGAGCCGTATTAAAAAAAGGTTTCTTAGATTTTGTAAAGGAAGAAAATCCTGATATTATATGTATACAAGAAACAAAAGCATCTCCTGAGCAAGTTGATTTAAATTTAGAAGACTATCCTTATAAATATTGGAATAGTGCAGAAAAAAAAGGCTATTCTGGTACAGCTATATTTTCTAAAATAAATCCTATTTCTATAAAAAATGATTTAGAAATAGAAAAACATGATCATGAAGGACGGGTTATATGTGTAGAATTAAAAAATTATTATTTAGTTACAGTATATACACCAAATTCAAAAAGGGACTTAAGCAGATTAGATTATAGAGCAAATGAATGGGACATAGATTTTTTAAATTATTTAAAAAAATTAGAAAAAGATAAACCTGTAATATTCTGTGGTGATTTAAATGTTGCTCATAAAGAAATTGATTTAAAAAATCCAAAAACTAATAAAAAAAATGCAGGATTTACAAATGAAGAAAGAACGGGTTTTGAAAATTATATGCAATCAGGGTTTATAGATACTTTTAGAATGTTTAATTCAGAGCCTGATCATTATACCTGGTGGAGCTATATGTTTAATTCAAGAGCTAAAAATGTAGGTTGGAGAATTGATTATTTTTGTGTTTCAGAAAGTATAAAAAATAAACTTAAAACATCAATAATTTTACCAGAAATAATGGGTTCAGACCATGCCCCAATTAGTATAGAGGTAGATGAATAAATGATATTAAAAAAAGAAATCAAATATCTAGTTTCATTAAAACAAAAAAAGTTTAGAATTCTAAATCATGAGTTTGTAATTGAAGGTGAAAAATTAATACTAGAAGCGCTCAAACATAATCAACCTATCAAACAAATTATTTATTCTACTAAAATTGAAAGCTTTGATGAAATTCGAATGCAATCAAAAAAAAATAATATTGAATTATCTGTATGTACAGTAAGAGATGCTGAAAGAATTTCAGATACAAAAAACTCGCAACAAATATTTGCATTATTAGAATACCCAAATCTAAAAAATATAGAGAATGTAGATAGTTGTCTTCAAAAACCTTTAATTATTTTAGATGGAATATCTGACCCAGGAAATATGGGCACAATATTACGAACCTGTAGTTGGTTTGGTTGCTACAATATAGTAATAACAAATAATAGTGTAGAATTATATAACCCTAAAACAGTAAGATCTGGTATGGGGGCGCACTTTCACATGGAAAATATATATAAAGGATCAATTAATAATATTACTCAATATTTAACAAACTATGAATATGAAGTCTTGGCGGCAGACTTAAAAGGAAAAAATATTGAAACAATAAAATTAAAAACTCAAAATTGGGCACTAATTTTAGGTAATGAAAGTAAAGGAATATCAAATAATTTTAAAAAAATATCACAACAAATTCACATTCCTGGAAAAGGAAAAATGGAAAGTTTAAATGTTGCAGAAGCAGGCTCGATTGTAATACATTATCTCAGTAAAAAATAGAACAAAAGTCTTTCACACACAAAAAAAGAAGAAACCTTATGATACATGATAATATATTGTCTACAATTGGGAAAACCCCAATAATTAAATTAAATAAAATTGCGCCAGATTTAAAATGTAATTTGTATGTTAAATGTGAATTATTCAATCCTGGGGGGTCAGTTAAGGATCGTATTGGTTACAATATGGTTGTTGAAGCTGAGAAAGAAGGTAAAATTAAACCTGGAGACACATTGATTGAACCTACATCTGGAAATACAGGTATTGGTTTAGCACTTGCTGCCGCAGTAATGGGCTATAAAATGATTATAACAATGCCTAAAAAAATGAGTCAAGAAAAAGAAGACGTATTAAAAGCGCTAGGAGCAAAAGTAATTCGCACAAGAACAGAAGCAGCCTGGAATGACCCTGATAGTCTTATTGGCGTAGCTAAAAAATTAAATAAAGAAATACCCAATTCTCATATTTTAGATCAATATGCAAACATTAATAATCCGAACGCACATTATAAATATACAGCACAAGAAATTATTGATGATTTTCCAGATGGTTTGGATATGATTGTGTGTGGTGTTGGTACAGGCGGGACAATCACAGGTTTAGCAAAAAGACTTAAGGAAGAATATCCTAATATAAAAGTTATAGGTGCTGACCCTTATGGATCAATTCTTGGTGGAGGAGATGAAGTATACCCCTATCAGGTGGAAGGAATTGGATATGACTTTTTCCCAGATGTACTTGATAATAATTTAGTAGACAAATATGTTAAAGTCAGCGATGATGATTCTTTTGAAACAGCAAGAAATCTAATTAAAATGGAAGGGCTACTAATTGGAGGGTCATGTGGAACTGCAACATGGGCAGGAATAGAAGCAGCCAAAGATTTAGGTGAAAATCAAAAATGTTTAGTGATGTTGCCTGATTCAATTAGAAATTATTTAAGCAAATTCGTAAATGATGAATGGATGATAGAACATAACTTTAAGGCAAAATAAAATGGCAGGCTTTGATATTTTGGGAGTAATGGCCTACTTCACAATAGCAACTACATTACTCTAAATAATGATGATAATTATTCCTATCATTTTAATCTTTCTAGTCATTTATTGCCTTTCTCTAATATTTTATATAATAGGAAATATCAAAAAAAATAAACTGTACAGAAATAATAACTTAGAACCTGTTTCCGTGATTGTCGCAGTAAAAAATGGCACTTTATCTTTGCCTAATCTATTACAAGATTTAGAAAATCAAAATTATCAAGGTGAGATTGAATTTATTATTGTTAATGATGAATCAATAGATGATTCTAAAAAAATTATTAAAAAATTTGAAAATAAAAATCATCATTTTAAATATATATCTTCCACTAATGGTAATCCTAAATTAAAGTTTAAGAAAAAAGCGCTGGATGCTGGTATTAAAGCTGCAAATTTTGATATTCTATTATTTACAGATGTAGATTGCAGATTGCCCAAGACATGGGTTACATCTATGTCACAATCATTTGATCTGGAAGTTGATTATGTAATTGGAGTTTCTAAAATTAATACAACTAATAATATAATTTCATGGTTTCAAAAAATAGATTTAATGATGTTGTTCTATGTAGCAAGAGGAATGTGTAATTTAAATGTGCCATTTGCTTCTATTGGACAAAATCAAGCATATAGAAAACAATTATATGAAAAAGTTGGATTTTTAGATATATTGGACTCAATTCAAGGAGATGATACATTGTTTTTACAATTATGTATTAAACACAATATAAAAGTAGTATTTAATGATAACCCGCAATCTTTTGTAATATCTAGAATTGAAAATAAATTATGCTCTTTTATTAAACAACGAATTCGATGGGCAGCTGATTTAAAAGTAATGTGGAATTATAATAAAACATTATTTATAGTCAGCCTATCTACATTTATGACTAATATGATAATTCTTTTATTATTATTAGACCTTTTAACTCTTAATATATTTAATTATTCAAAATTATTTTATCTAATATTAATTATGAAATTAATATTAGAATTATTTTTATATATAACTGGTGGGATAAAATTAAAATTTAGAGCTAATCTAATTGGATTTTTATATTGGTTTATTTTAGAAATTCCTTATGTTGTCTTTATGGGAATTGGAAGTTTTTTTGTTCAATTTATTGGATGGAGAGGGCAAAAATAACATTATATGCTATCATTTTTAATTTATATCACAATATTTATATACCTCATATATATCATATGGATTGCAGAACCTTTATTCTTAGAAAATAATACTTTTAGGAAAAAAGATGAACCAGATATTTCAATAATTATTTCTGCTCGTAATGAATCACATAATATAAAAGCATTAATCAGAGGACTTCAAAAACAAACATATCCAAATAATAAATTTGAAATTATTATTGCTAATGATAGATCTACTGATGACACTTTAAAAAAATTAAACTCTCTTAAAAAGGAATGCAATAATCTAAAAGTTATTAATATAGAAAAAACAGAAATCAATTGGTCTCCTAAAAAATGGGCTTTGAATGAATGTATTAAAGAAGCAACAGGTGAAATTATATTGCAAACAGATGCAGATTGCCAACATAATGAAAAATGGATTGAAAGTATGGCAATACCATTTGAAAATAAGAATATAGGCTTTGTAGCAGGTCCATCTTATATGGGAATTAAGAATAATTTTGTTAATGAATTATTAAAATTAGAAAGTATCGCACAAGAAAGTTTTTCATATGCAAATTCAAAACGCCAACTATATCTATCCTGCACTGCACGAAATATTGCATATAGAAAAAGAGTGTTCCAAGAAATTGAAGGGTATAGTAATATTTCACACATTAATTCTGGTGATGACGATTTATTATTACATAAAATTACTACACAGACAAAATGGGATATAAAATACATCGCAAATTATGATTCATTAGTCTCTTCTACAATCCCACAATCAATTAAATCACTATATTTACAAAGATTAAGATATGCATCAAAAGGTTTGCTTTATTATAATTTATCTACACCAAATGAAGTGAAAATTATCTTGCCATGCTTATATTTTATAAACTTAATGTGTGCAATATCAATATTACAATTTATAAATACTCAAATATTATTCTGGTTTATCCCTTTATTAATAAAGTCTATTGCTGAAATAATATTAATTAGTAAATATATGTCTAAGATTAAGATTCATTTCAAATTGTTATATTTTGTATTTTTAATGATAATCCATCCATTTTATGTAATTATATTTGGTGGATTAGCTCCGTTTTTAAGTGTACAATGGAAATGAAAAAATATTATTTAATATTATTATTATTAAATCTACTGACAGCATCTATTAAAGAATATTCTGTGAGCTTATATGGAATTCCTATGGCAGATGTGATTATTAATATTCAAGATACAATCTATCATAATAAAGCTGCTATTAAGTTAGGCTATAAAACAAAAACTAATAAATTAACATCAACTATATTTAAAGTGGACAATATATATGAAACTATTATAGATCAAAATACACTCCAGATTTTATCCTTTAAGAAATCTACTTTTCAACCTAATGTAGTGAATCATCTATATACAGAGTATACTGATAATATGATTAAATATAATGGCTCAGATACTATTATCCCAGAAAACTATTTTAATATTTTTTCATTGCTATATTACTTGACAAATAAACCTTTTGATCTAATTCAAGATAGCATGTTAGTAGAAAGAGAAGGTTTAATTTATAATTGCAGATTATCTAAATCTAAAATAAATGAAAAATTTGAATTTGCATTAAAGTTTGATTTAATTAATAATGTAAATAATGCTATCATTGAACATACTGATATTTTTACTTGGGCTTTATTTAAAAAGGATGGAAATAATAAAATAATTATTAATAAATCTGAAATTGAAACTTGCCAATTTAAATCTGGTTTGACCAATCTAAAAGCTTCTATAAAATAAGAAGGCTCTCCATAAATGAAGAGCCTTCTTGACAAGCTTTTCCCAAAGGAGAAATTTATACAACTTAATCCCCCCAGGACTTATCTTATTCCTTACTTACCAGCTTTATACCACGAAACTAGTAAGACCAGTGCTACTAAACCAGCTAAACCTTCTTGACCTAATTTAGTCATAATTTCACCTATATTGGCAATTACACCAAAGTAATCATCAAATAAGATCCCTACAACTACTCCTAAAGTTACTAGAACTTTTAGTAGATCAACGAAAGTTGATATCCAGCTAGTTAGTTCTGCTGCTACTTTTTTCATATTACTCCTTCTAAATTAATAGTTATAGGATCTATTTCATCCAAGAAGCAAGTAGAAGCAATGTTAATAGACCAGTTAAGCCACCATTTAAGAATTTGCTTACTAGTGCCATTGTACCATCAAGGCCGTTCCAAGGAACCGCGAATAAGATAGCTGCAAAAACAGATGCAACAACTAGGCCTTTGAAAAGAGCGATTAGCGATTGTGCTACATCACCTACAACAGTTGCCATGTTCTTCATTGTTTTTTCTCCTTTTAGTTATTAAAAAAAACCGGGGAAAGTATTAATTCTTCCACCCGGGACATAATTTAACAATAAATTAATAATTAAAACAAGATTTTATTTAAAGTAATACTTTAGGCCCTAATTCCTTCTAGAGTTTAATTTTGCTAATAATCTTAATATTTCAAGATATAACCATATAAGAGTAACTAATAACCCGAAAGCGCCATACCATTCCATATATTTAGGAGCACCTTTCTCAGCACCTTCCTCGATAAAATCAAAATCTAAAACTAAATTGAGTGATGCTATTACAACTACAAATAAACTAAATCCTATGCTAATTAAACTGCCATTTTGAGCATTCATAACTCCAAATGGTGCTCCAGTAAAAAAACTATATATTAAACTTCCGAAATATACTAAAAAAATTCCTCCCGTAGCAGCAAATACCCCCAATTTAAAATTTTCAGTGGGCTTAATAATTCTAGTTTTATAAGCAAAAAGCAAGCATCCTAAAATTCCAAATGTGATTGATAAAGCTTGTTCTACTATACCTGGATACCCTAAATAATCACTATAAATTCTTGAGATAATACCAACAGACAATCCTTTTAAAATTGCATATATAGGAACCGTGATAGGCGCCCATGTCGGTCTAAATATAGTTGCTATGGCTAAAATAAACCCTCCAAACATCCCTAAATACATTAATGTAGAACCATGATCTGGAATCCATGTTTTATATGTATAAGCACCTGAAATCATAAGTAATAAAAGTGATAAAATAGTTTTATTTACAGTCCCTTCTAAAGTCATACGACTTTCATCAGCTAATGTAAAATTAGAAAATGTTTTTTGTGAAAGTGCTGGATTTCCACTTCTGAATGATAAATGTCTATTCATATTTTAATTCCTCCTAATAATTCTATATCAAATGTTAGATAAAATTGAAATTAATAACAATTTAAAATTTTCATTATATTTTACAGAATTATCTAATACAGTTTGATGGTTTAATTGGTCATCAGTTAATCCTACAGCATAATTAGACATAAGTGATAATACTATCAGATCAATTTGTAGTTTATGAGCCATAATTACTTCTGGAACAGTAGACATTCCAACCGCATTAACACCATGCTGTTTCATATTATCTATTTCTGAAATTGTTTCATACATAGGCCCTAAAACCCAACCATAATTACCTATTCGTAGATTTGCATTAATACTAAAAGCCTGTTTAATTAAATCATTATTATAATATTTATTTCCCATTATAATTTCAGGATTTTGAGCACCATTTTTAAATGTAAAATCATAATGACCTGAAACTATCATAACATCGCCTAAATCCCATGAACTTTGAAGACATCCAGCTGAATTAGTTAAAATAATTTTTTGGCATCCTAACTTACTAAAAACTTGAATAGGTAGGCCCACTTCTTCAAATGTAAGCCCCTCATAATAATGAAATCTTCCGACAGCAATTACAATATTATTACCCTTAAAATTTCCAAAATGAAAAGCTCCATCATGACCTTTAACCGTAGTGTTAAAATATCCAGGAATATCAGAATAGTTAATAACTTTAGAATCTTCTAAAATATTTTTTATATCAGACAGTCCAGAGCCAGTCACAACAGCTATGTCAATTGAATTTTTAATTTGATCCTTAATATAATTAACAATATTATTCACACTATGTTATTCCCTTCGTTGCTAATTGACCGCATCCTGCATTAATATCAACCCCTTTACTCCACCTCACAAGTATTCTAAACCCTTTATGATGTTGATGGATGATTTTTAAAAAATTTTCAATACGCTCCTCATTAGGCCTTGTATATTCATTACCAATATAATTAAATGGAAT
>JAAZYZ010000088.1 GCA_014239355.1 Fidelibacterota bacterium | reverse complement strand
TTCCATTGAAGATTGGGTTGGTGCGTTTAAAGATTTAGATGGTGATGGTACTGGTGATGTATGTGTTGGGGCTAGACAATGGGATACAGATGCCTGTGGTGGAGGGATATGTGATATTCCTATAATGGGTGTAGATCCTTTTAACCCGGATGAAACTGCAGACTATATGCAAGAAGGTGACGTTCCTGTATTTATGATTTATGACCAATCTGAAAATCTATTTTATGATGCAAAAGTATTAGGTGATAATGGTTATGATTTTGCAGCAACTGATTTTCCTTGGTCGCCAAACGGTGTTCAGCTTATTCAAGAAATTTCTGTTCAATATGATTGTAATGCAGACCTTGGTGGACATGGATTTGTTGATTATTGTGGATATTGTGTTGAGGGTGATACAGGTTTAGATGAAGGTTATGCTGATTTAGGTTGTGATTGTGATAATCCGGCTCCTGAAATTTATTGTGAAGATACTGATGGTGATGACTTAGGAAACCCAGGAACTGAAACAATGTATTGTTTAGAATCTTCAGAGGGTAACGCATATCCTGTTTTACCTGATGAATGGTCTTTAGATTGTACGGATGTATGTATTGAAGATCCTGATAATGATATCGATGGTGATGGTATTTGTGGTGATGAAGATAATTGTCCATATGATAATGAAAATGATATCGATGGTGATGGTATTTGTGGTGATGTAGATGAGTGTCCATATGACTCTCAAAATGATATTGATGAAGATGGTATTTGTGGTGATGTAGATGACTGTCCATATGATGGAGATAATGATATAGATAATGATGATATTTGTGGTGATGTAGATGAATGTCCATCAGATCCAGATAATGATATAGATAATGATGGAATATGTGGTAATGATGATCCATGTCCAAATGATAATGATAATGATATTGATGGTGATGGTATTTGTGGTGATGTAGATGAATGTCCATATGATTACTATAATGATGCTGATGAAGATGGTATTTGTGGTAATGAAGATGATTGTGAATATGATGCTGATAATGATATAGATGGTGATGGTATTTGTGGTAACGAAGATGAATGTCCATTAGATTCTGAAAATGATATTGATGGTGACTTAATTTGTGGTGATGTAGATGAGTGTCCATATGATGGAAATAATGATATAGATGATGATGGTATTTGTGGTGATGTAGATATATGTCCAAATGATCCATATAATGATATAGATGGTGATGGACTTTGTGCTGGTGATGATGATTGTGATTATGATTTTGAAAATGATATCGATGGTGATGGTATTTGTGATTGTACATTAGATAACATTGAAGATTGTCCAGATGAAGATGATTTATGTCCTTATGATCCAGAAAATGATTTTGATGGTGATGGGCTTTGCGCTGATGAAGATGAATGTGATTATGATCCAGACAATGATATAGATAATGATGGCATTTGTGGTGATGTAGATGAGTGTCCATTTGACCCAGATAATGATGCAGATGAAGATGGTATTTGTGGTGATGTAGATATCTGCCCAAATGACCCAGATGATGATATTGATGAAGATGGTATTTGTGGCGATGTAGATGAATGTCCATTAGATGGTGAAAATGATATTGATGAAGATGGTATTTGTGGTAATGATGATCCATGTCCATATGATGGAGATAACGATATTGATGGTGATGGTATTTGTGGTGATGTAGATGAGTGTCCATATGATTACTATAATGATGCTGATGAAGATGGTATTTGTGGTGATGTAGATGATTGTCCAAATGATGGAGATAATGATATCGATGATGATGGTATTTGTGGTGATGTAGATATATGTCCAAATGACAATGAAAACGATGCAGATTCAGATGGTATTTGTGGTGATGTAGATGAGTGTCCATATGATTCTTTAAATGATGCTGATGGTGACGGTCAGTGTTGTAGTGATGATAATAATGATGGGGTAGTGGATGATCCATATTGTGATTGTGCTGCGGATTACTATGATTGTAATGATGCTTGTGGTGGCGATTCTTTAGAAGATGATTGTGGAACTTGTGATAATATAGATTGGAATGATTGTGCAACAGTATCTATACCATTTAATGATAATGCAAATTTATCAAGTTTTTATGTTTTACCTGAAAACACATCTTTAGATAATATTTTTTCTGATGTATCAGGTGATATTTTAGCTATCGCTGGAGCTTCTTCAGCTGCTATTTATGGTGAAGATGGATGGGAAGGTACGTTAGAGCAAATTGATCAAAAGTCTGGTTATTGGGTTGTTATGAGTGATGCTTCAGATTTATCTATAACAGGTACTCCAATTAATCCAGAAACAGTTTATTCGTTAGAAACGGGTGATAATTTAATTGGGTATCCATTAAATGGTTATATACAAATCTTAGATGGCTTATCAGATGAAGCTGAAAATACATTAATCGCTATACTTGGAGAAGGTCAGTCAGCATATAATTATAATGGGCTTTGGATTGGAAGTCTTCAATACTTTACACCAAATTCAGGTTATTGGTTTATCAGTGGTGACTCTTTTGATTTTTCATATAATAATTCAGAATCATTAGGAAGATCTTCTTCAGATTATTCTATAGTCTCTAGAAACCCTGTTGATTATAATTATTATCAATCTACAGGACAAGCATTCTATTATGTTGAGAATATTCAAAGCGCAATAATTGATGATTGGATTCTTGCTTATAATAATGATGTGTTAGTAGGTGCTAGAAAATATACAGGTGAAATAATTGATATACCTGTTATGGGTTATGATTACTCTGAATTTACTATAGGGTATTGTGAGTATGGTGATGTCCCTGAATTTAAATTATATAGGCCTTCAACAGGTATGTTAAATGATTTATCTGGTTCTATTGCTGAGTGGAGAAATCACAATATAACAGTTTTAGATAATTTAGATTTAACAAACATGCCTTCAGAGATGGTTTTAGAGCCTGCTTATCCTAATCCATTTAATCCTTCAACTAATTTAGCTTATACTTTAGCAGGTGATGGTGATGTTAGGTTATCAGTATATGATATAAATGGAAGATTGATTCAAGATTTAGTTGATTCATATCAATCTCCAGGTAATTATAATGTTACATGGAATGCATCATCTATTTCAAGTGGTGTATATTTTGTAACGCTTTCTACAGAGTCTAATATTTTAACTCAGAAGGTTATGTTAATTAAATAAGTTTTAAAAAAATGTATATATAAAAAGGCAGTCTTATTAAGATTGCCTTTTTTTATATTAAAATTATTTTTTTAAATTGTATCTTATGCTATATATAATATTTTAAAAATTATGATAAGATTATTTTTCGCAATATTTTTTTTATTTCAGGGTATATTTTCAGCTACAGACCCTTTTTTAGTTGATAGTCTTGATTCTGATATTCAATTATTATTGAATTATGATAATGAATCTCAAAAATTTTCTACCAAAGTTGAAAAAGTAAAATTCTTTAATGATGTATCTTTTTCATTGTATGATAAAACTTTAAATCTTCAAGATAACACAAAGGATATGTTAGTTCAATATTCTGCGTTAATTAATAATTTAGAAGAAAGATTAAATATTGAGCTAACTTCAATTTCTTATAGTTTAGGAGCTCCATTAATTAATACTCATTTTAAACAAATTCCAATTAATCGTAAAAATTTAAAAAATAATCTTCATTATAATCAGGTGAATTCACTTAAGGTTCAGTATTTAAAATTAACTAGATATCATTATAATATTATTGATATTTGTGAAAAAAGAGTTGATGAGTTGTTATCTTTGTTAGATCAAAATTCATTCGGACAATTATTTAATGATTCAGTCTTAGATAAACATATTATTGTAATGAATTTTAATAATGCATCAAACAATGAAAAATATGATAAATTAATCTCTATTTTTCCAGATATAATAATTAACAGGTATAAAAATCGAGATGATGTTATAGTTACATATTCAGGTTTTATAGAACCTGACTTAAGGAAAGTTATAAAAAATAATAATCAAAGTGTAAAATTTTTGATTGATGGTTCTTTTAATATTGATGGTTTTGATATTAAAATTAATTTTAAGGTTTATGATATTAATGATTGGTCATTAAAGAGTAATCAAAACTTATCTTGTGATATTAGAGATATTGATTGTGTTTATGATAGTTTTTTATGGAACATCAAAACTAGTATAGATCCTTTAGTCTTATTTGAGAAATATGATGATTTTAAAAAGGACCCTATTAAAATTATTGGTAAAAATAAATTAGACAGTATTGATATATCTAAGAAAAATAAAAATTTATTTGAGCTTCTATTAGAAGATTTTGCAGTTCAAAAAGACTATAGTTTTGATATTAAATATAAAGATATGGATATAAATCAATCTGAAAGTATTAAGACTCAAGCATTTGACCTTTCAAAATATCCAAATGGAGTACAAAGTAGAAAAGAGTTGTTAGTTGATTTGGTGGATAAGTTAGATAATTTTTTATTGAGTCCTTATTTGATTGAAGTTGGAGAATTAAAAATGGATTTAAATCAAACTGATAATAGTTATGTAGATTTAAATATCCCTATTACCTATAGTTTTAAAAGAAGAGATTTTGAAAAAATGATTAAGAAAATGCCTTATAACACATTAAAGACAAAGCTCGAATCATATATAATTGAATTCTTAGATGATAATTATTTATTTAATAATGAATCAATTAATAGATTTAATAGGCATGAAAATGAATTATTTCCTGTTTTGTTCTTTGCGAATAAAGAAGGTCATATTCAAAAAATCATTATTGATTCTTGGGATTATAAATATGATAATTTATTATTTGGTGATTATGATGTAGAACGGATAGATAAGTTTGTACAATTGTATAGTATTATCAAATCTAATGATAATATGCATTTTAATATTAACAAAAAAGAAATGACTATTTCTTATGATATTACTATGCCTGTATCAGTTTTAGATAATTATACTCAATTAACGGTGAAAATTTTTAGAAGAAGCGATTTAGATGCTTATTTACCCATTAATGAATTAAAATTTTAAAGGAGCATAAGTGTTTTATAGAATATGTACTTATATATGTTTATTATCGTTTTTATTACCTATTGATATATCTAAATCGGATGAATTTATACCTGATGTAAAATTAAAAGATATCAATAAGAAAAAAATAAAATTAATTGATATATGTAAAGATAATTATGTTTTATTTAATTTTTGGAATATGGCTTGCGAACCTTGTAAAAAAGAAATGAAATTTTTAAATGAATTTCATAAAAAATACAATGAATTTGGTTTTAAAGTTGTTAGTATTAATATGGATAGTCCAAGAAGTATGTCAAAGGTTAAAAAATATGTTAAATCATCAAAGTATGCATTTGAAGTATTGCAAGACCCTAGAATGGACCTTTTTAAGAAAATGGGTGGTTCTATAATGCCATTTGTAGTGATTGCAGATAATCAAGGAAAAATAGTTAATAAGCATATTGGTTATAATTTAGGTGATGAAAAATCATTAGAAGAAGAAATTAAGCTACTAATTTCATATAAGAAGGATACTGTTAAAAGTGATTAATCGTTTAATTCTTTTATCTTTTTTACTTTGTTTGTTACAGGGGAGTATCAATTTTAATTATGAGTCCAAATATGGTGATGGTTCAAATGTTGATGACTTTACTCAGGATACTACTTCTTATTATTATTTTGAAAATCTTCTAGATATTAATTATAGTTATAATAACTTTTATATCTATACTCAGTTAGAGTATAGTGACCCTCCAATTTATGGCTATAATAAAACACAGGTTGATAGCTTATTAGAAAGTTATTTTATTGAATATTCTAATTCATCTTTAGTGCTCAAATGGGGGCATCTTCAGTCACTATATGGATATGGACTTGATATAAATATGTTTCAAGATCAATCAACTGATTTTGATAATAGAGTAAAAGGCTTAGAATTGAAGTATAGTCCTAATGATATTGCTGATTTTTTCTTCATTTCTGGAAAAGGTAGTTATGGTACTAAAAGTTCAGGTTCTTTAAGAGAAAATGATCTTTATTTTGACCATAATTTGGATGCTTATGGTATGCAATTATATACTAACTTTGGGGACTTTTCTATATCATCTTCATCTAAAAAAACAGATTATTCGAGTGGTATTTATAATAAGATAATAAACTCTGATTCACGTTTATCTATTGATTTACAGGATTATATTTTTAATGATTTTTCGATATATGATAGTTTAATAAATTCAGATAGTAAAGTTGAGTCTAAGGGCTTGAGTATTAGTTATGGTAAAACTTTAGGTAATTTTGATATCTACTTTGAAAATAAGGGTAATAGATACAATAAAATATTAAGAGAAGATGAAAATGAAGATGGCTATTTGAGCTACTTTTCATTATCAGGAGATCTGAGTGGGTTTAATCTATTGTATGAATACAAAGACTACAATATGCTTTATTATATGCCTGTGATATCAAACCCTCCACTTGTATTTGGAGAGACAACATCTGTGTTAATATCAAGAATTCAGCATAATATAAATTTTGCAGATGAAATTGGGCATCAGTTTGAACTGCGTAATAATATAAATGATATATCATTATTAATGAATATATCTATTGGTATGAAGCATTCTGGCATAAGAAATCCTAATGCTTTCTATTTTGATGATGAATTTAATTTAGTTTATGAAACTTATGATGATGTTTCTTTTTCTGATATATTTAGCTTTACAGATATGGCACGTTTACTCTTATATGGCGATAGTCCAAAAATGAATTTTTTAGATGAAGATTTAAGAGCTCATAAACCATTTAGAGATATATATTTTGAAGTTAATGGTTGGAAAATGAACAATTCTTTTTATTATAAATTCGGTTATCTTTCTCATTATAGTTATGATAATGCAAGTGGTAAGAATTATCAATCTTATACTGTTCCTACTCAATTTGTTGTAGGATTAAAAAATCAAAACTCATTAACTATTTATTACGAGTATCAAGAAACTAAAAATTTAGTAGCAAATTTTGATAATAGTGATTATGATGAAGATGTTTATAAGTATAATTATATGAGTTTATCTTATCATATTAATGATTTTGGAAGCATATCATATTTTAGTGATAGAGAAAATATTCAATATTATATTGATGGCTCAGACAAGACTCGTTACTGGACGGGTTTTGAATTAAGTTTAGAGCTATCATCTACGATGCAGTTATCTATCTTTAAAGGTTCACAAAAAGGTGGGCTAGTTTGCGCAAATGGTGTTTGTGCAGTGCAACCATCTTTTGAAGATGGTATTAAAGTAACATTTAGAGCTTTGTTTTAGTTACAAAATTTTACTATAATTAAGTCAGGTTTTTAATTAAATTTAGTCCAAATAGCGTTGGAGAGGTTAATTGTTTAAATATTTGTTAACATTTTTAGTTTTTAGTTTTTATAGTGCTGCTTATTATAGTCCAGGAATGACTATGACTGATAGTCATCAAAATCAATCTCATTCAGTTTGTTATGGAGAAACGGATGAGGGAAATTCAAATTCTTTAAGTTTTCGTGATTATAATGGTGCAACCAATGGTGGTAATTATCATGTTATATTCCTTGATATGGCAGCTAGTTGGTGAGGCAGCTGTTGGGGGTCTATTAGTGTAATAGCCGATATAGCAGAATATTTTCATGATAATAATAATGTCCTTATTTTTACAAATTTAGATGATCTTAATCAGCCATACAGTTGCAATCAATGGGGTGATAGGCATGTTATATGGGGTGATGAAAATCCTCTTATTACAGCTGATAGTGGCTATACAATGTTTAATTGGTTTAATACAGGTAGTGCATTTCCTAGCGTAGTTTTCCTTGACCATACAATGACCGTTGATTATATGGCTAATTTTCCTGGTGGAGCTAATGGTGGAATAAATAGAATTAATAATTTATTAGATGATTGTGGAAGTCTCTGTAATGAAGAACCTATTTTAGGTTGTACCGATGAAGGTGCATGTAATTATAATAACAATGCTGATGAAGATGATGGTAGTTGTGAATACGACTCATGTTTAGGATGTACTGACCCCTTAGCAGACAACTATGATTCAGATGCATTGATTGATGATGATAGCTGTTCTTACGTTACAAATATTTCCTTTGGGCAGATTACAGATTCTATTATTGAAATTAATTTTTCTAATGATGTTGATGTACAAGGTTTCCAATTTACTTTAACAGATGTTCCTGATGAAATTACATTGACAGGTGCTTCTGGAGGGAGAGCTGAAGAATATGGACTTACCGTTAGTACTAGTAATCTTGGAATAGTTCTTGGCTTTAGTTTCTCAGGAGATGTTATTCCTCCAGGTGAAGGTGTTTTGACTAAATTGAGTTATGATGGGGTAGGTCCTACAAATATATGTTTAGAAGATGTAATAATATCAGATATAAATGGAAATCCATTAGGTTCTGGAATTGCAGATTGTATGCTTTTAGATATTATAGCAGATCCAGGGGATACAAACTTAGATGGAACAGTCAATGTTCAGGATATTGTAGTATTACTTAATTTTATTTTGGATTTTGAAAATCCTTCTCAACAACAATTTGTAAATGGCGATATGAATAGTGATGGAGTTTTAAATGTTCTTGATGTGATAAGAATAGTAAATGATATTCTTGGCACTGGAAGAACTGGAAGCTTTAATGATGATACATTTGGGATTGTAAATTATAGTAGAGTTAATAATAATTTGATTTTATCTATTTATTCTGAAATAGATTATTCTGGAGTACAATTTTCATTTAATTCAAATAAAGATTATAATGTTACATTAAAGGATAATAGTCATATAACATTAAAACAAAACTATTCTAAGGGTAAAAAAATAGCTGTTGCCTATTCTATGTTTAATGATGTCTTTGATGGCCATGAAGGAGAATTTACAATAGAAAATGGTGCTGATATTGCTATTGAAGATATTAATATGATAATAGGTGATATTTATGGAAATTCTATAGATATTTACTTTAATGAAATGAGTGATAATACTGATTATGACTATATATTTAATATAAATAGTATTTATCCTAATCCATTTAATCCTTCTACTGATATTAGCTTTACTTTACCTGATGAGGGGTATGTTAAATTATCTGTATATAATATTAAAGGTCAAGAAGTTGATGTGATATTTGAAGGTTATCAAGATTCTGGGTTTCATTCTTATACTTGGGATGCTTCCTCTTTTTCTTCAGGTATATATTATTTTCATTTAGTTGAAAAGAATAACATATCCACAGCAAAAGGTATTTTTATAAAATAAATTTTTAATCAAGGAGTTTATAATATGTTTTTTAATAGTTTTATTTCATTGCTTTTAATTTCATTTTCGTTTTCTGTATATCAAGTTGGTGATCAAATTA
>JAAZYZ010000087.1 GCA_014239355.1 Fidelibacterota bacterium | reverse complement strand
TACTCTCCAATAGACATTGTTACCCCAATTAAAAGCATTTTTTTCAATATGCATTGTGCTTGAAATGTTAGTATTGATATATAAATTATTAAAAGAGTTTGAGTTGGAAGCCTGAATATTATATGAAATAGCATCAGGTTCCTGCTCCCATTCAAATAATACATGAATGGTGCTTAAAGTTGCACTATCAGGTTTAAGCAAATCTGAAAATGCTAATGAGAATAAACTCAATGTGATTAATAAATATTTCATTATAAAAGTTGCCTCTTTTTTAGTTTCTAAGTATGATATTTATTAAAATAATTACATCTGAAATATTAATAATATTATCATTATTTAAATCAGCATTATTAATATCATCTAAGTTCCCTAATACAATTTCTACTAAGCTAATAATATCTAATACATCAATAACAAAATCCTGATTGATGTCACCTAAAAGATTGGATTCCCCTATACCTTTAGTATAATAAATTTCATAATTACCATTTCTTTGATCAGACCAAAAAATATAAACATCATTTTCATACTTACACATAAACGAATCTTGTTGATTAAAATTACCAGGGTCGTCCGTGATCTTTTGAACATTAATAATTTCATTTGTTTGAAAATCTCTAACTCCAAAATAAATATCCCAATTACCACTATTTACATTTATAAAGTTTGACCAAGTAACTAAGATATTATCACTCAAATCTATAAAAGGATAATTTTGTTTACCATCTTCATTGGAAGCAATTCCATAATTTGAAAAATTTATTTCATTAGTATCACTTTTAGCTACATATACTTTTTCATTATCATAAATAGTATAGGCCACCGCTATTTGGTTACTTTCAATATCAATAGTAGGACCTGATGAAGGGCAGAAAGGAATATAATCTTGAAAATTAGATACTTGATGAAGCTCAGAAAAAGTATCTTGATTGAATCTTTTTATAGATAAATAAGTATCTCGTATGTTTTGCATATTATTTCTATATGCTATAAATACACTACCATTCTCATCAATTTCTAAATCTGGCTGGCAACAATCGCATGGTTCCATTTGATCATTAACTATACCAACTGGGCTACTTTCATTAAAGCTCCAATTACCATCATTATTATTAGCAAATCTATATCTTACATCTTGCACATGATGACTTGCAGAATAATTATAATAGATTAAATGAAAATTACCATTAGTATCTATTTCAAAATCTTGATAACCATTATAATATGGTGTATCTGAAATTAAAATTTCTTGTTCCCATGAATTACCATTATCATAAGAAACATTCATATAAACTGACCAATCTCCCGTTCTATTATCTATATATGTTATGAAAATCTTATCATTATAAACCTCGATTTTAGGTCCGCTTTGTCCATATGAAATAATATTATTATTTGTATGATTAATTTGAACTGATTCAGAAAAAGTTTCACCATTATCAACTGATTTAGAATACATCACATTTTGGCTAGCACCATAAATACTAACCCATGTTAAATGAATTATACCATCATTAATTATTATTTCTGGAAATTTTTGATTACTTGAAGTATCAGTTAATTTAATATTTTCACTAAAAATATAGCTATCCTGAGAAAAAGTAATTGAAAGAATCAATATGATTAATAAGTATCGCATACCATAATATAATAATAAAAATAGTTGCTACCTAAATGGTTGCTACTTTTTGCCCATATTTGAGCATTATCGACTATGATTGCAAACCCTCTAAAAACAAAAAAACCCCTCAGCAAATGAGAGGTTTTCTTCTCGTACCCCGGATAGGATTCGAACCTATGGCCTACGGCTTAGAAGGCCGTTGTTCTATCCAGCTGAGCTACCGGGGCATTTCAAGCCTCAAAATTTAACAATAATTTTAGTTTTAATTCTTATAACAACTTTGAGTGTATTCTGAAATTCTATCCCAATCTGAATCAGATATTTTCTCTAAATTTCCATCACGAACAAATGTCTTCACTGACTTAACATAACATTCACAATAATTACTTAATTCTTGAACAGTTAAATGTTGAAATTCTTTATTCTCAGACAGACCATCTTTACAATTAAAGTATATAGAAGATTCTTGTTTTTTCCCCTCTTCACTACTCCAAAATTCTCTTATTTTTTTATCTCTTTCACGTTTATTCTTTAGAGCTATTTCAGAATAAGATTTTTCCCGAAGATTATATTTTAATATTTTTTGAATATAATTTATTGGAATAGCAAAATTAAAATTTTCATATAAAAATCCTGCAGTTGTAATACCTATAACTTGTCTATTAGAATCAAACAATGGACCTCCACTACTACCAGGGGCAATTGTTGCATCAATTTGTAGATATTCAACATCATCAAACTCTCGTTTAGATGAAATAATTCCTTTTGTTAAAGTATGAGTTAAAAAACCATGAGGATTACCTACTGCAATGACATCATCTCCAACAGCCGACTGGTCAGAATTTCCTAAACGAACAACAGGCAATTTAGTCGGGCTATTTATTTTAAGAATTGCATAATCTTTATGATCATTAATTGCATAATATTGAGTTACTTTATATTCTTTATTATCTTTTGTAATTACCATCAATTCATCAGCAAGTTCAATTACATGAGCATTGGTAATTAAAACTCCTTTTTTATCAATAATAAAACCTGTACCTGAACCTACAATTTCATCATCTACTATATTATGAATCTTCACAACAGGATCAGTATGAAAAATGTATATTTCTTTTGCTAACTGCCCACTTTGTAAAAAACAAATTAAAAAAACTATTAAATGTATATTTCTAATAAAAATCATTCTTGTTCCTCTCCATCTAAAAAGACTTTAGTTTCTTTTATTTTACCTTCTTTATCATAAAAATACCATTTACCATCCCGTTTTCCATCATTGTTATAATTTCCTTTTCTTTTTTTGTTTCCATTTTTATAATATACTGTCTCATCTGTTTTTTTATTATTTTTATAAGTAATTTTCTTCTTATAATTTCCACTTTCAAACCATTCTACCCATAATTTTGTTTTATTACCACTATTATCATACCATTTTTCACTTTTAATCTGATTATTCTGATAATATTTAATCCATTTTCCAATTTCTTTACCATTAGAATCAAATGTACCTTGTTGTTGCAATTGCATATTATCAAAATCTAATGCTTCATAATACCAAAACCATTCCCCAACTTCATTACCATTTAAATACTTTCCTTTTTGTTTTATCTTTTTATTAAATGTTCTAGAATTATTATAATATTCAAACCATAAACCATCTTTTTTATCATTTGTATAATTTATTATATATTTTATGTTGCCTGATTTCTCCTCTCCACCAGAATAATGTTGTTCCCACCTCCCATTTTTCAAACCATTTCTATAAGAACCTTTTTCTAAATATGTTTTTTGTTCATAGTCATCAAGAAAAACATATGACCCATGCTTAATTGATTTTTTATAATTAATTATTTCTTTAGGTCTTCCACTAAGATAATATTCTATCCATTCGCCTTGCTCTTTTCCAATTATATATTTTCCAATTTTTTGAATTTGTTTGTTATTTGAATTAAAATACCATTTCCATAAACCATCTTTTTTATTATTTGTATATTTACCTTCAACTTTGATACTTCCATTATTCCAATATTCTACATGTATCCTAGTAGGAGGAGGGCAATCAAATTGAGAACAAACATAAATTTGATCATTACATTTATATTTCTTATCTATAGAATCATCATCACAATTACAATCTGGATGAGGAACTAAACAACTATTATCATCGGATGTTGCTTTTGGATTAAAATTACACGCATTTTCATTAGTACATCCATAAATAGGAGCAGCCCCTTGTATACATCCTCCATAGGGATTAAATCTATTAGAACTACAAAATTTATAATCATCTGCATCATACTCTAGAGATTGAGAGAGATATGAATCATCTCTACACCACCTATCTCCATCTCCATCTATACATCTATCTATATTATCACATATACCATCATAATCATCATCCCCAGATACTCCACAATTCGAATTTGTTGTGTTACTAGAAGATGAAGGTGCAGAAATACATCTTCCATAGCTATTAAAACTATTAGAAAGACAATATCCAGTATCAGAATCATCCTTATCATATCTACTATGTGAGCCTGAAGATTCTAGAGCACAGATACCATCACCATCATTATCAATACACCCATCTGCATTAGATTGAGAATTAGTGCTATTTTGCTTCTTATTCTGATCACTATAATATTTAAATAATAACCAAGCACCAAATAAATATAAGCCTGGCTTTTCTTTAAATTGCTTTACATTATCATGATGCATTTTAGTATGGGATGATTTTGGCATTATAAAACCATTCATACAGATAAAAACTGAAATTATATATATCCAAGCCTTATTCATTAAATGTCCATCATCATTTTTAATTTGTAGATTGACTGTCCAACCTCAGATGTACCGTTCGAAAAATTTTTAAAACCTAAACCAATATCTGTAGTAAAATTATCGGTCCATTGCCATACTAAACCAACATCAAACCCACTTATATCAATAACGTCCGAACCCATTTCATGATCACCAAAATTGTAGACACCATAAATAGCAAGCAAGTCCTCTTTATAAAAATAACCAATAGTTCTTTCATTGTATTTATCATCATAATAAGAATTAGATCTATTAATAATTTCAATACCAATAAATATATTTGCCCCTTCTGTGCTATAAGAGTAATCATTGGGGTAATTTAGATTAAGATTTATTTGATTAGCTGTTGTAGTATAATCATTATCATAATATTCTTGAGCATTCCAGCCATAAATTATTTCAATTTTTTTCCAGTAAAAATGTATTAAAGCATTTTGATTAAATGTTCTAATTTCATAAATAGATAATGATGAGTAATCGTCCCAATAATCATAATCTCCATATGCATCCAAAGAATTAAAACTTGATGAAAGGTTTATATCAAAAGAATCTTTATCTTTATCACCAAAAAATCCAAAATTACTTTCAAAAGGATACAAAAATGTAAAAAATAATAGTACTATTAGCTTGTTCTTAATACTTAAAATAATCACTCCTGACAGTCATCAGGAGAGCAGACAAATTCTCCATCATTACATTCAAATTCAGGTCCAACACCACCACAGATACCACACTCATCTAATACATTACCATCACAATCACACTCATCATCTGCAATACCATCACCATTACATACACCACACTCATCATACTCACCCACACAATTATCTATATCATCACAAATACCATCACCATCAGCATCTTGACCATCACCACCACAAATACCACACTCATCTAAAATGTTACCATCACAATCACACTCATCATCTGCAATACCATCACCATTACATACACCACACTCATCATACTCACCTACACAATTATCTATATCATCACAAATACCATCACCATCAGCATCTAAACATGCTGGGATAATCACACAATCACCTATATTTGCTGTTATTTGATCACCATCATTATCAGATAAAACAACAGCAGATAAACAAGCTTCATTATCATCAATGTTTGACTCAAGTCCAAGGATTGTAAGTATACCATTACCCGCTGGAACAACACTACCATCAAAAGCAAATCCAAGTACTGTTGAACCAGAAGTAGAAATAGAAATTTCAAATCCTGCATCAGCTGCTGCACCACCACTACCTGATAATATATTTACACCTGAAATATCAAATTGAAATCCCCCTATATCAAGTGGACTATCATATAATACTTCTAGGTTTGTATCAGTAACATTACCAAGTGTAATAGAAGCTTCTAAACACCAAGTTCCATCACCTTCACATATGCCACATACATCAACTAAGGCATCACCAAAACATTCACCACTACAATCTTGGTCACTATTTGCTATATGGTCACTTGTACCGCCAGAACATACACCACAATCATCTTCAAAGGCTGTACCAAAACATACATCTGCACAATCTTGATCAGCATTTGAAATTAAACCTGTATCTCCACCTGAACAAACCTCACAATCATCTATTATAGCATTACCAAAGCAATTACCATTACAATCTTGGTCACTATTTGCTATGTGATCACTAGTCCCACCAGAACATACACCACAATCATCTTCAAAGGCTGTACCAAAACATACATCTGCACAATCTTGATCAGCATTTGAAATTAAACCTGTATCTCCACCTGAACAAATCTCACAATTATCTATTATAGCTTCCCCATCTATAACACCATTACAATCTACTTGAGTAACTAATATAGAAAATACCTGTAAATCATATGCATACTCATCATCAGATACTCTTACTTCAATAATACCAGAATTATATACCCCTTGCTCAGGAGCCCATTCAATAAGTCCATCTGATGAAATAGTCATATCTAATGGTGAAGATAGCAAGTCATAAATCAATATGGTATCATCAACATCCACAGCTGTTACTTGATAACTATATGTTTCACCATTTAATTCAGGCCCAGGTAATGTGTATGCTAAAAGAATTGGGTCAGATGTAATTGATGGAGAATCATTAATAGGTGAAACACTTAAATTGAACATCTGAGAATCATTGCCTAAATTTCCACCATCACTTACTGTTATATAAGCATCAATAGAACCATAAAAATTTACATTAGGATTAATTGTTAAAACTGAACCAGAAATACTACAATTAGCTGTATTATCACAATCTACTTGATAAGTTAAATAATCATTATCATAATCAAATGCATTCAGAATTAATGTAAGTGTCTCATCTTCGTCAATTATCTGATTATTAATATAATCTAAAACAGGAGGAGCATCATTTATAGGTGTAACTGATATATTAAAGCTCGTTTGTATAGTGTTTCTATTATTGCCATCATCTGCAGTAATAGTAACAGTTATTGGACCACCATTCTGATCTGGGATAGATGATATAATTAAATCGTCACCATTAATACCAGCATTAACTACACCTAAATTATCAAGTGATACAGAATAATATAAAGAAGAACCATCATCACTAAAACATGTATTCAAATCAATAGTATAGTCTTCAAAATCTTC
>JAAZYZ010000086.1 GCA_014239355.1 Fidelibacterota bacterium | reverse complement strand
TAATGGAGGATATGACTATGCACATGCTAAAGAAGTTTTATATCTAAATGAAATTATGTCCATTTCTGCATTTGCACTTTTCTTTTTTCAATTATTTTTTATTTTTAACTTTTTTTGGACTTTATTTAGAGATCGTTATGACAATGAAACAGACACAAACCCTTGGAAATCAACAACTATTGAATGGACAGAGACTACTTCACCTCCACTTGGACATGGTAATTTTGAAGTAATACCTAATGTTTATCGTGGTCCATATGAATATAGTGTAGAAGGTCGTGAAGAAGATTATTATCCACAAACAGAGGAATAATGATGGACATTGAAATACCTTATAATGTAAAAGAAAGAGCAGATACAGGACTTTATAATAGTAAGCTTGGCATATGGCTATTTTTAGCATCAGAGATTATGCTTTTTGGAGCTTTATTTTCTAGTTACATCATTTTAAGAACAGGTGACCCAAATTGGATGCTACATGTTAAGGAAGCTCATCTTAACATTCCTTTAGCGACTATTAATACAGCTGTACTTATTTTATCTAGTGTAACCTTTGTGATGTCATGGGTATCTTTAAAATTAAAAAATTTAGATAAATTTAAAATATATATGGGTATTACTTTGTTATGTTCAGTTATATTTTTAGTTATTAAATATTTTGAATATACTGCAAAATTTGATGCAGGGCATTATCCATCTACACATAATTTTTATGCTGTTTACTTTACTATGACAGGTCTTCATGGTCTTCATATTATTGGTGGGATTATTGTTAATGCTTATCTTTGGATGCCAGGTGCTAAAATGTGGGAGACTGACCCTCATCGATTTACAAATAGAGTTGAGGTAGCTGGTTTGTATTGGCACTTTGTTGATTTAGTTTGGATATTTTTATTTCCATCAATTTATTTACTATAGGGTTTTTATGTCAGATCATAATATAGAGTCACATATTAAAGTTTATTGGAATGTGTTTTTTGCACTTATTGCATTTACAATTCTAACAGTAGCAGTTTCCTACTATGATTTTGGTTCAGTTTTTTGGACCTTATTTGTAGGTCTTGGAATTGCTTGTATTAAAGGTTATGCAGTTGCAGGATACTTTATGCATCTAAATGATGAGCGTAAGCCTATCTATTATATATTGGCTCTATCTGTTGCATTTTTAGTTGTATTGATGTCTATTCCAATGGCATGGAGATCAAGTGGAGAATCACATGAAGCAGAATATATTCAATATATTGATCAAGATGCCAAGGATATAGGTGGATATGTAATTCATAAAGAACCTGAACATCATGATAATAGTCATGATAATGGAGGTCATTAGAACATGCCATCTTTAAAGCATTTCCATATTTTATTTGTATTGGTATCTATGTTATTGTGTGTATTTCTAGCTTATTGGACCTTTAATCATGATTTAATGCAATACTTCTATCTATCTATAGTATCATTTGTTATGATTTGGCTTTACGGATCTTGGTTTTATAGTAAATTTGAAAGTTGGAGTTTATGAAATTTTTTATAATTAGCACATTATTTTTAAATAGTTTGTTTGCATGTTCTGTATGCTATGGCTCCCCTGATGAGCCAGCAGTAAAGGCAGCGCAGGCAGGAATATTATTTTTATTAGGAGTTATTAGTTTTGTTTTGTCATGTTTTATTTTATTTATATATCACTTAAGTAAAAAATCACAGGAAGTTTAATTATGGATTTTATTAGATCATTTATTGAAAGTTATTTACCACCTAATTATTCTTCTCATGGGCACCATGTAGATAATCTAATTGTTTGGACACATTACCTAATGTTTATATTGTTTGTAGGTTGGGGTATTTATTTTATTTATACTTTATTTAAGTTTAGAGCATCTAATAATAAAAAGGCAAATTATGAAGGTGTTACTTCACATTATTCTACCTATATTGAAGGTGGAGTAATTTTATTTGAGGCATTTTTAATTTTTGCACTTGCTTTACCAAAATGGCAAGATTTAAAAATCAATATTGATAAACCTAAAAATCAAGCTATTACAGCTTCTGTTATAGATTTAAGAAATACTTTTTTAGATATTGAAGGTGTTGAACAAGATGATATTAAAACTTTTTTCCCTGCTAATGAAGTTAATACAGATAAACAGGTAATTCATATAATTGCACAGGCATTTAATTATAATGTGCATTATCCTGGACCTGATGGAAAATTTGGGCCAAGGCATCGTGATTTGGTAAATGATGGTGAAGGAGAATATATTGGATTAGATTGGAACCATCCAGATAGTAAAGATGATATTGTATTACTTGATGAGCTAGTTTTAGAGGTTGGTAAGCCAGTACTTATTTATTTAACATCAAAAGATGTAATCCATAGTTTTTATTTGCCTGAATTTAGAGTAAAGCAGGATGCGATACCTGGTCAAAGAGTAGCTATATTTTTTACACCTGAGAAAACAACTAAAGATTTTTTAGAAGAATTAAATCCATCTGAGGATTTTGTATTATGGGATTGGATTAAAGACCCAGAAAATGCTGATTTTGATTATGATCTTATGCGTGGTGATTTTTTAGATTTTAATAATGATGGAAGTATAGAGAATTATTCTCCACAAAGAGGTGAAATGTTGCCAGATACATATGGAAGAGATACTTTTCAAATGGGTTGTGCACAGCTATGTGGGAGTGGTCATTCAACAATGAATAAAGGTGATGTATTTATTGTTTCAAATGAAGAATATCAACAGTGGTACTTTGGTCAAATGTGGGCTAAAAACAGTATTATCCTAGAAGATGATGAATGGGGCGATGATGATTGGTAAATTGTAATCTAAATGAGCTAAAATGCATAAAATTTTAACTATAGATTATCAATCAAAGAGCTTTGGTTCTGACTTTACTACTTCCTTAAAAAATACCGGCTTTGCCATTATTAAAAACCACCCTATTTCTGATCAACTAATCAATGACATATATAATGAATGGAAAATATTTTTTAATTCTGAGGTAAAACATAATTATTTATTTCACCCAATAAAGCAAGATGGTTATTTTCCTTACCTATCTGAGAATGCTAAAGGTCAAAAAATTAAAGACTTAAAAGAATTTTATCATATTTATAATTGGGGACGTTATCCATCAGAAATATCAGATAATACTAATAACTTAATTAGTGAATTTAAAACTATGGCAACCAAATTATTATCTGATATTCATAAATATTCACCGAATTCAATTCAAGAATCTTATTCAATGCCTCTGAATCAAATGATTGAAAATAGTAATCAAAATTTATTACGTATTATTCATTACCCGGCTTTAAAAGGAGAAGAAAATCCAGAAGCAATTAGAGCAGGGGCTCATGAAGATATTAATTTAATAACATTATTAGTTGCCGGTTCACAATCAGGGTTACAAGTTTTAAGCAAAGAAGGAAATTGGATAGATGTATCTACTAGCCTAGAATATATTGTAGTTAATATAGGAGATATGTTACAGGAGTGTTCTAATGGATATTATCCTTCTACAACTCATAGGGTAATTAACCCTTCAAATAATAATATACCACGATATTCTATGCCTTTTTTTGTTCATGCTAGAGATGAGGTGCAACTATCAGAAAAACATACCGCAAAATCTTATTTAGAAGAGCGGCTTAAAGAAATTGGTCTTAAATAATTTTTTTCATTTGGCTTGCAAAAGCTGAGAGAGTCACAGCTGCTAAAACATCATATATTGGTTTTACATGTGGAAAAATAAAGTTCCATGCAACTACAAGTATTAACCATAAAATATATATAATGTATTTTCTATTTATTTGCTACCCCATTTTAAGGGTTATTTAATAATTATAAAAACAAAAAACCCCAACATTTCTGAAGGGGTTTTAAGTGGTCGGACGCGGAATCGAACCACGGACACGAGGATTTTCAGTCCTCTGCTCTACCAACTGAGCTATCCGACCAAAATAAAATTTATCAAT
>JAAZYZ010000085.1 GCA_014239355.1 Fidelibacterota bacterium | reverse complement strand
ATGAGTTTCAAGATGTAAATCTGTCAACTTTCTAATTGCTTTAACTATAAATGGTCCAAATGTAAAATTTGGAACAAAATGTCCATCCATACAATCAATATGCAATCTTTTTGCACCCGCTTGTTTTACTATATCTATTTGGTCTTTTAAAATTGAAAAGTCAGCAGATAATAATGATGGAGAAATAATACGATTCATAATAACCTCTATTTTTTAACTATTAAATTTATTTTATCTGTAATTCTGCATTCGCCATATGGAAATTGATCAATCACTTTGTTACTTGCAATTTTTAAATCTGAATTTACATATTCTATTTGACCAACCAATAAACCAGCTTTTTTTATTTTATTAATAGCTAAATTTAAGTCAAGATCTATCAAGATAGGAACACTATAAAACTCTGGAGCATATTCACCTCTGCTAACATATAAAGTTATAGATCGGTCCTTAAAAACCTTAGTACCACTTTCTGGAAACTGCTTCCAAACGATATTTTTATTATAATTAGTACATTTATTAAAAATTTCATCAATACTTGTATCAAGATTAATATTTTCTGGGCTAGTACATACAATATCCCAATAATCATAAAAGACTGTATCTATTTTTATACCCATACTTTTTAAAATATTAATTGCTATATTTTTACTCTTAAGAGTTAACTCAGGAACTGTATAAGTTTCTTTTTCACCTAACACTTTTAAATCTATTATTGTACCTGACTTAACCTCCCTGCCTGATAAAGGAATAGAGTTAATTATAGTTCCTATATCCTCATTGCTATTAGAAGGAATATATTGAACTCTAAAGTCAAGTTGATTCTTTTTAATAAGAATTTGACCCGTTGATATATTATGATTTAATACATTTGGCACAGTAGTCTCTTCTACATAAAAGATATATGGTAATATCAACATATCACATAATATGTATATTGATATAAAAGACAATAAAATTGTAATACTGTATTTAATACTATTTTTAACCATTCTTTATTAACCTTGCAGCAAAAACACCATCTAAACCGCTAGATGAAGGTAAAATTGATAAACATCCATTTTTATCTACATATTTACTTAATATAAATTTATCTGCCCTATCCAATTTAAAATCAGTATTAGAATTTAAAAAATTATCAACAATCTCCCAATTTTCTTCTTTTTCAATAGAACATGTACTATAAACTAAAACTCCTCCATTATCTAAATATTTTGATACATTGGTAATAATAGAAGATTGAATACTATTCATTTCTTTTATATCTTCAGGCTTTTTTCTCCATCTCAAATCAGCTCTTTTAGACAAAACTCCAGTACCTGTACATGGAACATCAATCAAACCTATTTCATATGGTTTAATTTTATCTGATGATAAATCAACTTGATGATAATTTATATTTTTTATTTTATTTTTTTTTAAATAATTAATTGCAATTTGACTACGTTTATTATCAATATCATAAGAATTAATTTTACTTTTACCATTGGTATATTCATTAATATAATTCATTTTTCCTCCAGGAGCAGAACACCCATCAAATATAGTTTGATTTTCTTTCGGGTTGAGTAGATGGACGACTAAACCATTAGAAGGATTTTGAACTGATATTAAATCATTTTTTATCATATCACTATTTAATAGATTTTGAACTGAATCTGAACAAAAGAAGTTATCTATAATATTACTTTTCTGGAAAGCAATCTTATCTTGTTTAAGCAAATTATACATTTCTTTATTTGAAATTTTTAATTTATTAATTCGAAACCAAATTTTAGGATCTTTATTATTATGTTCAACCAACTTTAATACAGTTTCATCATCCCATTGTTTTTTCCATCGATTTATTAACCATTGAGGATGACTGAATTTGACTGATAAATCTTTAATATCTTCATTTTTAATACTAATATTATTAGATAATTTTCTCATTATAGCATTAACTAACTTATGCTTTAAAGGGGCAACCTTTTTACATAACTCAACCGTTGTGTCAACAGCCGCATAAGTAGGTACTGAATCCATATAAAACAATTGATAGATTCCAATCCTTAATATGATCTTATATTTAGTTAATAATTTTTTAAACTTACCATCATAAAATTTAGAAGTATAATAATCTAATTTACTTTTATTTCTAATAACTCCATATGTACCCTTATAGATAAAACGAATATCAGAGCTAGAAAAATATTTAGATAATAAATCTGATGATAGTAAATAATCAATTCTGATAGAATTAATTTCATTATCAATTAAAATTTTAAAGATTTGATGAAGAACTTTTAATTTTGAATCATTCAAGTATATATTCTTTATTTTCTAAGGTTTTAATAAAATCACTAGATTTTACTTTTTTCTTACCTTCTAATTGGACTTCAGAAATAGAAACAAAACCTGTATTAGATTTAATAAATAGTGATTCCTCTACTACTAATATTTGTCCCTTAATAAATTTTGAGGAATCTCCTATATCCTCTAGTTTAGAACCAAACAGTTTAATTCTTTTATTATCTAATAATGCATAAGCTCCTGGATAGGGATCAAAGGCTCTTATCTGATTATGTATTTGATCTGAATTTTGATTCCAATTTATCTTGTATTGTTCTTTTTTAATTTTTGGAGCTAAAGTTTTCTGAGACTCATCCTGAATAATAGGCGAAGATTGATTGTTTTTTATATCTTTAATCACTTTAATAAGCAATTCTGAGCCTATTATACCTAATTTTTCATGCATATATCCAAAATTTACTGTATTAGATATAGAAAACTTTTTTTGCTCTAAAATACCACCAGAATCAATTTTACTATTTAAGTTAATAATAGAAACGCCTGTTTCTTTATCTCCATTTAATAATGCATACTGAATAGGACTTGACCCTCTATATTTAGGTAATAAAGATGGATGAATGTTTACAGAGCCATATTTGGGAATAGTAATAATATTATCAGGCAATATACTAAAGGCAACAACAACAAATAAATCAGGATTTAAAGCATTTAATTGATTAAATAGTTCATTAGAATGAACATTATCTGTTTCTATGATTGGAATATTTAATTCTAAAGCCTTTTGCTTCACAAAGGAAGAAGAAAGCTTTAAACCTCTTCCTGATTTACGATCTGTATTAGTTACAACTGATATAAGATTAAATTCAGAATTATATAAACTCAATAAGGGGTGAAAACAAAAATCAGGATTTCCAAAAAAAACAATTTTCATTTCTTTAAAATATCTACAATATAATTTTTCATAACATTAACATTAGTCTCGCCTAAATCTAAAATAACAATTTCTTCTTTTTCTCCTTGAAAGCCTTTAACATTCCCTTTTAAACCTCCAGCTGTAATTACTTTGTCACCTTTTTTCATATTATCTAACATGGTTTTAAAATCATCTCTTTTTTTATTTTGAGGTCTGATAATAATTAAATAAAATATAGCAAATACTACTATCATGGGGAAAAGTGTGTAAAAAATATCCATTTAAACTCCTATTTAAATTGTCTTTTATTTGTAATAATTTACTATATAAAAAATACAAAGAAAAATGTTCACTATAGGAAAATTAAAAATTAAATCGCCTCTCTTTCTAGCGCCAATGGCTGGAGTTACAGATCATCCATTTAGACTCATATGTAAACAATATGGTGCTGGAGTAGTCTATACAGAGTTTGTTAGCTCTAACGGTATTATAAGAGAAAACTTAAAAACCCTTGAAATGATGAAATTCACAGAAGAAGAACGCCCTTTGGGTATCCAAATATTTGGGGATAATCCTGAGGTTGTTGGAAAATCAGCAAAAATGGTTAACGAAATGTTTAAACCAGATATTATAGATATTAATTATGGATGCCCTGTACCAAAAGTTACAAAATCTGGAGCTGGATCTGGAGCTATGAAAGATTTATGTATAATGGATGATATTACTTCAGCAGTAGTCGAATCAGTTAAAGATACACCTGTTACAGTAAAAATGCGAGCTGGTTGGGATCAAGATAAAATCATCTCTACAGAAGCGGGAATTAGACTAGAAAAAATAGGCGTAAAAGCGATTACTCTTCACCCTAGAACAACATCTCAAAGATTTACTGGCCAAGCAAACTGGCAATTAATCAAAGAACTAAAGGAAGCTGTAAATATACCGATAATTGGAAATGGCGATATCAATTCAGTAGATGACTACAAAAAAATGCTAGATTTAACAGGTTGTGATGCTGTAATGATTGCTAGAGGCGCTCTTGGAAATCCATGGATTTTTCAAACAATTTTAAATCACATCAATAATAAACCAACAAATTATGAACCTAGCTTAAAAGAAAGAATTAAAGTCTGCACGAATCATTACGAACTTCTAAAGGAAGATAAAAATAGTTATGTATGCTTAAATCTAACAAAAAAACATTTTAGTTGGTATTTAAAAGGGTTTAAAGGTGCGGTTGAATGGAGAAGAAAGTTTATGTATTCCAAGACAACAGAAGAAGTTGAGTCTCTTTTGGAAGAGTTTAATAATTATGTTAGTTAAAATTAATACTTAAAGTTATACTTTAATGCGTTAATTTAAAATGATATTAACAAAATAAATAACATCTAAAATATTGATGATATCATCATTGTTTCCATCAATAATTTCAAAATCTCCATCACTTATATCCATTGATTCACCCATAAGGATAATACTTACGATTTCAATTAAATCCATCACATTCAATTCTCCATCATAATTTATATCTCCACTACTATCATAATAGTGAATCGCACTCATTATATCAATAATACCCCAACCATAATCATTATTAGGATCCATTGTATTTCCAGCAGTATTTAATAGAGCTTCTCTAACCATGTAATTAGGCCATTCAGGTCTAGCACTAAGTATAACAGCACATGCTCCTGATACCAAAGGGCATGATAAAGATGTTCCTGATATATATGCATATTCATTGCTTGAAGGAACGGCACAATATGTGTCAAGTCCTTGAGCACACACTTCTGGTTTTATTCGACCATCAGCTGTAGGACCTCTAGAACTAAACCATGCTAATTCACCATTAGAATCAACAGCTCCAACTGCCATAACCTCATAAGCATCTGCAGGAGCTATAATCCCATCATATCCACTATTCCCTGCTGCTGTTACACACACCATTCCATTTTCAGTAGCTATATTAATACCTATAGTTGTAATGGCTGTTTGTCCATTTAAATCTTCAAAATCATACCAATCAATATATCCAAGCTAAGAAGAAGATATATCAGCACCTAAACTCTCTCCCCATTCAAGAGCTGCAACGAACCAATCTTCTTCAATAGGCTGTTCCTGAGTTAAATCTTCAGTTTTAGCAAGAAAAAAATTTGATTCATAAGCAGGACCATACAATTGTTCTTCTTTAGCTCCTCCTATTACTGATAAAATATATGTTCCATGATTATGCTGATCATTATGATCACCATCTTGGTTTTGAGTTTCAGAGTCATTATTAATAAAATCCCATTCATCTAAGATATTATTTTCATTAATAGATTCATGATCAGTATAAAAACCTGTATCTAAAACTAATATTTTAATTCCCTGACCTTTATAACCATTTTCATGAGCTTCTATAGCATTAATTTGCTCTAATTGATTTTGTGATGGACCATAATTATTTCTATTAAATATTTTAGCAGTTTTAAAATTAATAGTATCTACTCTTCGTCCTGATTTTACTTCTTCTATTTTAGATACAAATTTAATAGATGATATATCTTCAATGAAATTTGGTGGCATACTAACTGAAATAGCATTTAACCATTTTGATGTTGTACGCAATTTAATTATTGGGTTTTTTAATATTTCATTAATATAAGTTTGATATACAGCTATATCTCTAAAATCAAAAAGTTCTCTTCTAACTTTAGTCCTTCTTTTGATTTGATCTGAATTAGCTTCTTGTTCTATTTTATGAATTTGCTCATTCAAATTGATATTTCCCTTATCAGAAAAATAAATCCAAACATTAATATTATTCTTGTCATTTTTATTATTAATTCTACTATTTGAATCATAAGAAATAATAGAGCCTGAAACGATATTTAATAATATCATCACAATAAGTATAAAAATAAAATTCAATGATTTAAGTTTAGTCAATTTCATTTTCTTTAGAAGATAAAGCTCCTCCAGAAATAATAATTTTAATAGCCTCTTCTGAACTCATATCTGTCTCTTTAACATCAGAAACAGCTATATAAAGCATATAGCCTGAAGTTGGATTTGGTGAAGTTGGTAAAAATAAATGGTAAAACTCTTTACCAGATTTATTTTTTGATTCACCTGTAACAAGAGCAAGTGTCCAAATGCCTTTACGAGGATATTCTAACATTACTACTTTTTGAAAAGCATCGTTTTGAGCATTAGATATAGATTCTATCACACTTTTAATAGTTTTGTACAATGTGTTTGCAATAGGTATCTGAGAGATAATATCTTCAATCTTAGAAAATAAAACCCGCCCAAAAAAGCTAGACACTAAATAACCAAACCCAAACACAAAAAATATAGTCAAAATAAAACCAATCACCCAACTAGCATAAGGCTGCGTTGCATCAAATAATATTGTATTTGGAAGTAATATTTTAGTAATAGATTGGGCAGGACCAACTAATAAAGTTAATAACCATTTTAAGATCCAAATTGTAGCACCTATAGGAAGGATTGAAAAGAAACCTATAAAAATATAATATTTAATTGTTTTATTCATAATGCAATACCATAATTTACTTTCGTTCAAAACGTTTGTCAAGTTCATCCGTTTTAATTGATACTACAATAGGTCTTCCATGAGGACAATAATATGGATTTTTAGTCGCAAATAAATTATCTATTAAACTAACCCTTTCATCCATTTCAAGAAAATCTCCAGCTTTTACTGCTGCTTTACATGAATATGTAGCGGCTATATAATCAATATAGCTAGAACTGATTTTTTTATATTCAATATACCTATCTAGTATATCATTTATCACTTCTTCCTCATTACCTAATTTTATTTCTGAAGGAATTCCCTCTATAATAATTGAATTATTACCAAATTCTCTCATTTTATAGCCAATTTTTTCTAAGAAGGGCACTATATCTAAAAATTTACTATAATCCTCAGGGTCAAATTTTATTGTTTTTGGGAATAATGTTGATTGAGAAGGTAGAGGTTTAGAATTAAAAGCCTTTTTTACCTTTTCATACAAAACTCGTTCATGAGCTACGTGTTGATCTATAACCAAAATACCTGAAGTTATTTCGGTTATTAAATACTTATTATGAATCTGCCAAACATGACTATCTTTATTAATTAAACTTTGAAAATTATTTTCATAATCCTCTAATCTACCAACAGCTCTTTCAACCAGAGGACTTTTATCAGAATCTTCGCCAATAGAATCATTTGAAAATTTTTGAGTAATACTATCTTCTGATTTTTTGTCTATTAATGTATTAAAATCTAAATCAAAACCTAATACATCAGACCCTTTATGAATTTTTGATTTAATATCTATATCAGGTAATACTTTAAATAATTCTGTTAACTTATTTTTAATACTTATATTTATAAAATTTAGAATATCTAATTTTTTACTAAATCTAGCCTCAATCTTTGTAGGATGAACATTAATATCAAAAGAGTCGGTAGGTAAGGTTAAATATAGAATATAGAAAGGAAACTCGCCTCTTTGAACAGTAGAATCATAACAATTTCTTATTGATTTTGAAATAGAGTCGTCTTCTATATAACGACCATTCAAAAATAAATACTGCCCCCCACGACGTCTTTGAAGTAGATTAAGACTTCCTACGTAACCAGATATTTGATAATCACTATTATTACCATTAATTAATAAAATATCCTTATCATAACCACTTCCAAATAATTGAACAATTCTTTGTTTTAAATCGACTGAATTAAAATTATAAATAATTTTTTCATCAGATTTGTAAGTAAAAGTCACATTAGGGTATGACAACAAAAAACGTTTTACTATCTTTGTTATTTTTCTAAGCTCTTGTGATGAACTTTTTAAAAATTTCTTTCTAGCGGGTGTATTATAAAATAAGTTTTTTACTTTAATATCCGTACCTTTATTTGCACCTGTTTTTTCATTATTAACTACATCACCTGCCTCAATATCTACCATACAACCTTTACTACCATCAGTGGATGATTTTATTTGTATTCTTGAGACTGATGCTATACTAGGCAAAGCTTCGCCTCTAAAACCTAAAGTAGCTATTTTAGTTAGATCATCAATTTTAGAAATCTTACTAGTTGCATGTCTTGAAAAAGCTAGACTTAAATCATAACTATTCATCCCACACCCATTATCAGAAACATGAATTAATTCATGGCCACCTTTCTTTATATTGATTACAATATTAGTAGCACCTGAATCAATTGAATTTTCAACCAATTCCTTTACTATTGAGGAAGGATTTTCAACAACTTCTCCTGCAGCAATTTGATTGATTATATTATCAGGTAATACAGCTATTTTACCCATTATTTAAGCCTTCTATAATTTTGCTTCTAATACTTAAAATTTTATCATCCATTTGAGAAATAATTTTCTCTGATTCTTTAAGTATTTTTTTGCAATACTTTTGATCTTCTTTTAAATCAATTAAATTAATTTTGACATTGTAGTACGCTCCATAAGCACAAGAATAAGCCATCTCCGCAGCTACACCTACATCTGAAATACAATTTTTATTATTAATAGCTAAAACTTCAAAAACTAATTCAAGAGCGTCTAATGACTTTTCTAGTGTAGTAAATGGAATTTCAGTAACTAATTTAGACATTTTAATAATTTCTTGATTTCTAAATTTGATTTCTTGATCACTCTTTTTAGGTAATCTAAAAGAAGACATTAATTGATCAAATGCCTTGGTATCACTATCAATCAAAATTAAAAAATCATTTTTTAAGTTCTGAGAAGAATAAGCAATATTATTAATTTTTTCTTTGTTTGAAAACTGCTTTTTATCATGACTTAAATTTGCCACCATTGAAACTAATGAAGCTGACAAAGAACCTGTAAGAGCACTAATACTACCTCCTCCTGGTGCAGGAGAATCAGAAGCAACCTCATCGACAAAGTTAGAAATAGTCTGATCTACTAATTTTTGAGAATCATCTATCATGTAATCAATAATTTTTTCATCATTATTAAATGGGTACATTTCATCTAAGCCCATAGATTTAACTGCTATATGAATGAGGTGACTATGAGATACTCCATACGATTTGTTTTGCTGTTTTAAATAATATCTTCCAGCATCTAATAAACTATCAAGAGGAATTAAGCCAACTAATTCACTACCAGTTACCCTTAAACCTCTTTTTTGAGCTTGCATCCTAACTTCTTCAAATACTTTATGAACTGAAGTAGTTTTATAATCGATCAGATTCATTGATACTTGAGCAACATTATATTCTTCAAGAAACCAACCAACAGCCTTAACAGACTTTAAAGAACCTGCAACTTTAATCATTACACCATTTTTATCCCTAATTATTTTCCCATTCTTATCTCTTTTTGCTCGCCCAGCCTCTCTAACATCTAAAGCAATATCAGATGCTAACTTCTTGTCACTTGTATTCAAATTAATATTATAAGCAATTAAAAATTCCCTTACACCAATTGCTGTTACACCAGCTTTAATGTTTATTTTTTGTGGGCCATAATCAGGCGCCCATTCTTTTAATTGAATTTTATCAGACATCCCCTCATATTCACCCTGCCTTATTTTAGCTAAATTTTGCCTATTTTTAGATGAAGCAGACTTCTCATACATAAAAATTGGAATTTTAAGTTTTTGAGCAACTTTTTGAGCTAATATGTGGGAGTATTCTATACATTCTTCAACTGAAACCCCTTTTATAGGAACTAAAGGACAAACATCTGTTGCTCCCATTCTTGGATGAGCGCCATCATGTTTGCTCATATCAATTAATTCAGATGCCTTAGATATAGCTAAAAATGCTGCCTCAATTACATCCTTTGGATAACCAGCAAATGTAACAACCGTTCTATTTGTGTCCTTACCAGAATCCACATCTAACAACTTAACATTACTTACTGAAGTTATTTCAGTAGTAATTTGATTAATAATATCTTTATTTCTACCTTCACTAAAATTTGGAATACATTCAATTAATTTCATAATTAACCCTTCAAATAAACAATTAAAAATAATATTAAAAATAATACAACTAAATTTTTAATAATCTTCTTAAAGTTAGATTTCTTTCTAAATGATTGGTCTCTAAGTTTAAACATTCTACTTAAGACCTGCAATTAAACTTACAAGCTCATGGAATGGTGAAATAATCAACCCAATAATAGAAAAACCAGTAACATAGCCAATAATTATAATAACAAATAATATCTTAGGACCTTCAGTTCTTAACTTATAGGAAAAATGAGGATTTATTTTATCTAAATATCCTCCAAAAATTTGACCTCCATCTAATGGATGAATAGGTATAAGATTAAATATGGCTAAAGTCATATTAATAATAGCAAATATATATAAAACTAAACCCATAGAACTTAACTGCACTGAATAATCAGGATACATAACAAACAGATTAGAACCCATAAATCTGATGACTAAACATGAAATTAAACACAAAAATAAGTTAGATAGAGGGCCAGCAAATGCGACCTTCATCATATCCACCCTTGGGTCTCTTAAATTAACAGGATTTACAGGTACAGGCTTTGCGTATCCAAAACCAACAAATAATAACATTAAAGAACCAATAAGATCAAGGTGAGCTAATGGATTTAAAGTAAGTCTACCCTGATAAGCTGCGGTATTATCTCCTAATTTATAAGCTGCATATGCATGTGCAAATTCATGAAAAGATAATGAAAATACTAAAGTTATAATTAAAATAACTCCTAGCTGAACATCGTTTTGTAACAAACTTAAAATCATAAAGTTTAACCTCTTGGATGGCATAATTTATGCACTTCTTTTAAATAAGTCCTATCTAAATGAGTATATATTTCAGTAGTATTAATATTTTCATGACCTAAAATCTCTTGAACAATCCTTAAATCTGCTCCTCCTTCTAGCATATGTGTAGCAAAACTATGCCTAAATGTATGTGGGGAAACCTTTTTATTGATACCTGAAATTTTGCAATATTTTTTAATTAAATTAAAAATAGCCATTCTGGTCATAGGTTTAGAACGATAACTTAAAAAAATATAACCTTTACTGTTAATTGGTTTTAAGGATTTTCGATATTTATTAATATAATTAAGTAAATTTTCTTTAGCTTGTAAACCTATTGGAACCAATCTCTCTCTTTTGCCTTTTCCAAGAATTTTTATATACTCTTCATTTAAAAAAATATTTGAAAATTCTAACTCAATTAATTCAGAAACTCTAATTCCAGATGAATAAAGTAGACTTAAAATTGATAAATCTCTTATACCTATATTTGTCTCTTTATCAACCACAGTTAAAATAAGCTCTATTTCTTCAACAGATAAGATATCTGGTAAGTTTCTGATATTTTTTTGTGACTCTAATAATTCAGATGGATTATTTTTAGTAATTTCATTATCAAATAAATATAAATGAAATTTTTTAATACTAGAAATGTTACGATTAATTGATGAGGATTTTTGCTTGTCTTTTGTTAAGTGAGAAATATACTCCCTTATATCCTTATATTTTATAGAATTAATATCATCTATATTATGTTTACTTTTTAAAAAATATAAATATTTATTTAAATCATTTCTATATGAAGAAACAGTATTTTTTGATAACCTTAAATCAAATTGAATGAATAAGAGAAATTTTTTAAAATATACTTCCATTTTTATGGTAAAATATTAGAAATAAACTCAGGCGCTGGATTCTGTTCTAATATTGTACCTAAAACTACAAATCTAGCACCCGCTTTTTTAAAATTTAGAACCTCTATTTTATTAGTTATACCACCACCCACTATTATTGGAATTTCTATATTATCATATAAATACTGAATTAATTTACAATCAATAGAATTTTGAGCTCCACTACCATTCTCTAAAAAAACAAAATTCATTCCAAAATATTGAGCTACTAATGCATGGTGAAGTATATTTTCATAATCTTGTGGATTTAAAGCCTTAGTTTGACTAATTAATTCAACCGCAGTTTTAGATTCCGTTCCAATCAATAAATAACCTGTTGGAATGACAGACAAACCATACTCCTTAATAAGCTTAACACCTTTAAGTTGTTCATCAATTAAATATTTTGGATTTCTACCGCTAAGAAGACTCGTAAATAAAATAGCATCTGCATATTTAGAGATTTGATCAGATGAACCAGGAAATAAAATAATTGGTTTATTGATTTTTGTTTTAATTAACTGTATTCTTTCTTCATATCTGTGATCAGAAATTGAACTTCCACCAATAAGGACAGCTGAAAAATTATTACTATTTATTGAACAGATTAGTTGATCTAATATAACATCATTTTTAAAATCTGGATCAATTAAAGCTAATACACCAAAATTATTATCATCTATAATATCTAAAAATGATTTACTCATTATATGTTTTTAAAAATTGAACTAATTTATCTATATCTTTTTTACTTCTTTTCTCAGTAAAACTAAATTTAATTAAATTTTTATCTACATAATCAAATAGAAAACCTTGTTCTTCAGCATTTTGCTGAATACTTCGTGCTGAATAACTAGTTTCTACTGTAAACTCTTTAATGAATTCTTTTCTGTTTTTAAATAATTTAAAACCATCTAATTTAGAAATTTGATCTGCAGCATACTGAGCTTTATCAAAGCATAATTTAGCTAGATCAGGCATACCTTCCTTGCCAAGCAAAGACATATAGACAACAGCTCTTAAAGCCAACAAACCTTGATTTGTACAAATGTTAGATGTAGCCTTTGACCTTCTGATATGCTGTTCTCTAGTTTGTAAGGTTAGTACAAAACCTTTTTTATCATTTATATCTGTTGTCATACCTACAACTCTACCCGGTAATTTTCTCTTTAAATTTTCTTTAATTGAAAAAAGACCTAAATTAGGCCCACCATATGATAAATGATTACCCAATGATTGACCTTCACCTACATAAATATCAGCATTTGATTTGCCTGGTGACTCTAATATGGATAATGAAATAGGATCAGAAACTGCAATAAGTAGGCCTTTATAATCTTTCAATAAATTTGAATATTTTTTCCAATTTTCTATATAACCATAAAAATTAGGAGATTGAATAACTATACAAGCAACATCTTCCATATTAATATTAGAAACTTTCGTAATATCAGTAACCCCATCTAAAGAAGGCAACATCTCAATTTTAACATCCCTATATTTGAGATAAGTCTTAATAACATCTATATAATTAGGATTAACCATACCTGAAATCAATATTCTTTTATTTCTTGTATGACTTAAAGATAATGAACAGGCTTCAGCTAAAGCAGAGGCGCCATCATAAAGTGAAGCATTTGATATATCAAGACCACTTAATTCACATATCATAGATTGAAATTCATAAATGTACTGTAAAGTTCCTTGACTCACTTCAGGTTGATATGGAGTATAAGCTGTATTAAACTCTGATCTTGATGAAATAAAATCAATTACCTTAGGAACAAAATGGTCGTAAACACCCCCACCAGAAAAACACAATACATTCTTAGAGAAAGAATTATTATTAGATAAAGAATCTATATATACATTTAGATCATGTTCTGAAATCCCTTGATCTAAACCCAAAATCCCATTTTTAACTCTTAATCCATCAGGAATGATTGATACTAATTCTTCAAAACTTGATATTTCAAGCACATCAAGAATTTCTCTCTTATCCTTATTATTTTTAGGAATATAGTGACTCATTTTATAAGTTTTTCATAATCTGAATTTGATAATAAACTTTCAACTTCTTCTAAATTGTTAATTTTAATTTTTAAAATCCAACCACTGTTATATGGATCTTCATTAATTAATTCTGGATTAGATTCCAAATTTTCATTTAATTCTAATATATCTCCAGATAAAGGAGAAAAAATATCCGCAACGGTTTTTACTGCTTCTAATGTACCAATACTTTCTTTTTGCTCAACAATATCACCCTCATTTGGAAATTCCACAAAAATAATATCTCCAAGCTCAGACTGCGCAAAATCTGTAATTCCAATAGTTGCAATATTATCATTAATATCAACCCATTCATGATCTTCTGTATATTTTATATTATCTGGTAACCCCATAAAATCTCCTGTATTTTTATTCCATTAATTTATCTATAAAACTTGTATGTATTTCACCTTTTATAAACTGAGGGTTAGATAAAATATCTTTTAAAAAAGGTATTGTTGTTTTAACCCCTTCTACCACGCATTCATCTAAAGCTCCTTGCATTCTAGAAATTGCTTCTTCTCTAGTGGATGCATGAACAATTAATTTAGCTATCATTGAATCATAAAACTGTGGGACAAAATAACCTGAATATACGTGAGTATCAACTCTAACACCATTTCCTCCTGGCATATGAAAACTAGTAATCAAGCCAGGTGAAGGCATGAAAGACTTAGAAGGATCCTCTGCATTTATTCGGCATTCAATTGCATGTCCTCGAAGTTTTATATCTTTCATCCAATCAGGTAAAGGAATTTGACTGTGAGATAAAAGTTGATTTTTAATTAAATCAATTCCTAATACCATCTCAGTTACAGGATGTTCAACTTGAATTCGAGTGTTCATCTCCATAAAATAATAATTAAAATCATCATCAACTAAATATTCAATTGTCCCAGCACCAACATAATTCACAGCCTCACAAGCCTTTATAGAAGAATCATAAAGTTTTTTTCTAAGAGAATCATTCATAATACAACTTGGTGATTCCTCTAATATTTTTTGATGACGACGCTGCAGACTACATTCTCTCTCACCTAAAGGTATTATATTTCCAAAACTGTCACATATTACTTGTATTTCAATATGCCTTGGATTTTTAAGGTATTTTTCAATATATACATTACCATCACTAAATGCTGCCTCTGCTTCTATTTTTGCCATTTCAAATGCATTTGATAATTCTGAATCCTCTTTTACTAACCTCATACCCTTACCCCCACCACCAGAAGCTGCTTTGATAATGACAGGATACCCCATGCTTTCACATAAAAATTTAGCCTCATCATAAGTAGCAACATTTCCATCACTTCCAGGTATAATAGGAACACCTATTTTTTTCATTGTGTCTTTAGCTAAAGATTTATTGCCCATTAAATTTATTGTCTCTGCACTAGAACCAATAAATTTTATATTGTTATCTTGACATATAGAAGCAAATTTGGCACTTTCAGATAAAAACCCATAACCAGGATGTATAGCATCTGCATCTGTTAATTCTACAGCTGCCAATATAGAAGGAATATTTAAGTAACTTTTAGCACTTTCATTAGGACCAATACATATTGCTTCATCAGCAAATTTTGTATGGAGAGAGAGCTCATCCGCTTTTGAATAAACAGCTACTGTCTTGATTCCTAATTCTCGACAAGCCCTAATTATTCTTAAAGCAATTTCACCCCTATTTGCTATTAAAATCTTATTAATCATTAATCTAAAGAAACTTTGATAATGCTCTGATCAAACTCAACTGGATTTCCATTTTCAAGACATATCTCAGTTACTATACCAGAAACATCAGATTCAATCTCATTAAAAATTTTCATCGCCTCTATAATACATATAGTATCTCCTTTTTTTACCTTATCACCCACATTAATAAATGAAGGGTCAGAAGGTTTAGGAGAAGAATAATATGTTCCAACAAGAGGTGCTTTAACTTCATATGTATTTGAATCTTGAATAACGGTCTCTGCTATTTCTTCAGTTTTTATTTCATTAGTATCTTCTATTTTAGAATTTAATGAATCAGTTTCCTTGGGTATAGAGAGTTCTTCTTTTTTTTGAATATCAGGGTCTGGAGCAATAGAAGGTGGAACAACTATTTTTTTATCTTTACTTAACCTAACTTTTTGTGCGCCCCAAAATGAAGAAACTTCTATTTCCTCAATTTCTGTACCCTCAATTAAATCAATTAAATTTTTAATTTTATTTTTTAACATAATTTTAACTATTTAGTCCGTTCTATATATTTTTTTTCTTTAGTGTCTATTCTTATCTTTTCACCTTCCTTAATAAATAATGGCACCTGAATAATTAAACCTGTTTCTAACTCAGCAGGTTTAGTCGCACCTGTAGCAGTATTACCCCTATCTCCTTGTTCTGTTTTTGAAACAACAAAATTCATATGCTGAGGAATTCTAACCTCTAGAGGAATCTGGCCATCAAATAAAATATCAACAGATGTATTTTCAATAAGAAAATTAATTATATCGGAAAGTTTATCTTTTTGAATAGAGATTTGTTCATATGTTTCATTATGCATAAAATAATAATCATCACCATCAGAATAAGAAAAATTATAAGAATGAGACTCTACCCTGACTATTTCTACTTTTTCACCAGATCTAAAAGTATTATCAATTACTTGACCAGTCTGAATATTTTTTAACTTACTTCTTACAAAAGCAGCACCTTTTCCAGGTTTTACATGTTGAAAATCAATGATTTTCCATAAATTATGTTTCATCCTTAAAATCAATCCATTTTTAAAATCTGTAGTAGAAGGCATCGTTTATCCTTATTTATCTTTAAAATTTTTAATTGCTGTTTTAATCAAATCCAATTCATATTCAACGCTAGAAGATAGTTCATTTTTTGGAAATTTATTTAAAAAAGTAGAGTAGTAATTTTGAGCAATAGTGAAATTTCCAATATGGTTATGGTACACATAACCTAGCATAAAAAGAGATTTTTGTTTTAATTCAGATAAACTTTTCATAGTTGGATACACAGCTTCTGATTCATAACCAATATATACATTATTAAAAATATGATTAAAATGAATAACCGCTTTATCATAATCATTTAATCTTGATAAATAAATCTGTCCTAATTCATAACGTGCATTCATTATTAAAATATCATCTTCTTTTTGGTAAGTACGTTGCTTTGAAATTATTTCTGAAAGAAATAGAATAGATTGCTCTACTTGATTATTTTTAATATAAGATATTGATTCTTGATACAAAGAGTCATAATAAGCTTGATTATCATTACTTATACTACCATGATTATAATTAGCTATTAAAAAACTAAAAAATAATAAAAATGACTTAATAAACAATATTATACTTTTATACATAGAATAAATATATCGAGATTATTACTAAAAAACATACACTAAATATAATATTAAATCTAGATATAAAAAAAAAGGCTATTTATTAATAAATAACCTTTTTTCAAGATGCGATTTAACCTATCCTTTGAATTAATTTATTTTTCATCAACAACTTCAAAATCTGCATCTTCAATATTATCATCTTTTTTGTTATTAGATTTACTTGAACTATCCTTTGAATCTGACCCTTCCTTAGAAGCTTGAGAGTACATTTCTTGGGACATCTTTGCCCATTCTTGATTAAGTGCATCAATAGCCTCTTTAAGCTTTTTCATATCATTAGCTTCTTTGGCTGCCTTAATATCATCAATCATTTTTATTGTCTTGTCTTTTAATGTAGGATCAATTTTATCACCAGATTCATCTAATGACTTTTCTGTTTGATAAATTATTTGATCTGCATTGTTTCGTAAATCAATTTCTTCTCTTTTTTCTTTGTCTTCTTTAGCGTGTTCTTCTGCATCTCTTTTCATTTTCTCTATATCTTCATCAGTCAACCCACTAGAAGCTTCTATCCTGATGGATTGTTCTTTAGATGTCGCCTTATCTTTGGCAGATACATTTAAAATTCCATTAGCATCTATATCAAAAGTTACCTCAATTTGAGGTGTCCCTCTTGGAGATGGAGGAATACCATCTAAATGGAATCTACCTAATGTTTTATTATCAGCAGCCATTTCTCTCTCTCCTTGAAGAATATGAATTTCAACTGAAGGTTGATTATCAGCTGCAGTTGAAAAAACTTGACTCTTTTTTGAAGGAATTGTAGTATTACTTTCAATAAGTTTTGTACAAACACTTCCAAGAGTTTCAATCCCAAGAGACAATGGAGTTACATCTAAAAGTAATACATCTTCTACATCCCCAGATAAAACACCACCCTGTATAGCAGCTCCAATTGAAACAACTTCATCAGGGTTAACACCTTTATTAGGCTCTTTATTAAATATATTTTTAACCGTCTCTTGAACAATAGGAACACGAGTAGAACCACCTACTAAGATTACCTCATTAATATCTTCAGCACTTAAACCCGCATCCTTTATTGCTTGGATACATGGTTTTTCAAGTTTTTTAATAAAAATGTTTATTAATTGTTCAAACTTTGATCTTGTAATAGGCATCACAAAATGTTTTGGTCCTGATGAATCAGCTGTTATATATGGTAAATTAATTTCTGTTTCTTTAGTTGAAGATAATTCACATTTAGCTTTTTCTGCTGCCTCTTTTAATCTTTGTATAGCCATTGGATCATTACTTAAATCAATACCTTGCTCTTTATTAAATTCTTTAATTAAATAATCTACAATTGATTGATCAAAATCATCGCCACCAAGAGTTGTGTCTCCATTAGTTGATTTAACTTCAAAGACTCCATCCCCAATTTCTAAGATAGAAATATCAAAAGTACCTCCACCTAAATCAAATACAGCTATTTTTTCATCCTTTTTATTATCAAGACCATATGCCAAAGCTGCAGCAGTTGGTTCATTAATAATTCTTTTAACATTAAAACCAGCTATTTCACCAGCATCTTTAGTAGCCTGCCTTTGACTATCATTAAAGTATGCCGGAACTGTGATTACAGCATCTTTAATTTCTTCTCCAATATAAGATTCAGCTGTCTTTTTTATCTTTTGTAATATCATTGCGCTTATCTGAGGTAATGCATAGTCTTTACCCCTGGATGAAATAACTACTTCACTATTTTTACCTTTTTTGATTTTGTATGCTAAATCCTTTGATTCTTTAGAAACTTCACTAAACACCCTACCAATTAATCGCTTAGCAGAATAAATTGTATTTTCTGGATTTGTAACTGCCTGCCTTTTTGCGGCTTGCCCCACTAAAATATCATTCTTGTCATCATCTTTTGTAAAAGCGACAACCGATGGAATCGTTCTACTACCCTCTTCGCTTTGAATAACAGTAGGATTACCCGCCTCCATAACAGAGACACATGAATTAGTTGTACCTAAATCTATACCAATTATTTTACCCATTTATATTATTTCCCATTTTTTTTAATTAAAAATTTATTTATAAATGAAATTGGGCAAATATAATGCCAATTATGTAGGCACTGACTTTTTGTCAGTATTTTTTAATTTTACTGACGAAGGTTTAGGTTTATTTTTGATTATTTTTTGAATAAATATAAATTTATTATTTTTTGCAGTAACTGTAATTTTTCCTGGTTCATCCATAAATTTACCAGATATAAATTTTTCTGAAATTATATTTTCTATTAAATTCTGAATATTCCTTCTTAATGGTCTTGCGCCCCACTCTCTATGCTTAGTATCTAATAAAAGTAACTCTTTTGCAGATTTATAAAAACTTAAAGTATTTTGTTTGTTTTTTAAATTATCCCTTAAATCTGATAACTGTAAATCAATAATAGCATAAAGATCGTCCCTCTCTAAAGAATTAAAAACAATAATATCATCAATCCGATTAAGGAATTCAGGTTTGTAAAACTTTTTCACATAAGACATAACATCTACTTTTCTACCTTTTTCTTCGTCCTTCATAAAACCAAAATCAGAAGAACTTAATTTTTTTGAACCTAAATTTGATGTCATAATTATAATAGTATTCCTAAAATCAATTATTCTAGATAAACTATCAGTAATTCTTCCATCATCTAAAATTTGAAGTAAAATATTAAACACATCAGGATGACCTTTTTCAATTTCATCAAATAAAACTACAGAATAAGGGTATCTACGTACTTTTTCAGTTAATTGCCCACCTTCTTCATAACCAACATATCCTGGAGGAGCTCCTAATAATCGAGAAACATTATATCTTTCCATATACTCAGACATATCTATTCTAATAAATGATTCATTGTTTGTGAATAAATATTTTGACAAAACTTTAGCTAACTCTGTCTTACCAACGCCTGTTGGCCCTAAAAACATAAACGAGCCTATTGGCTTAGAAGGGTTTTTAAGACCAGCCCTAGCCCGTAAAATGGCATCAGAAAGCTTTTTAATCGCTTTATACTGCCCCTTAACATTTTTATTTAATTCTTTTTCCATATTTAATAATTGTTCAGTTTCTGATTCCACTACCCTTGATAATGGAATTCCAGTCATTAGAGAAACAACATTTTTCACATCATCCTCAGAAATAGAGATAAAATCATCTCCATTACTTTTAAGAGACTCATTTTGAATTTTATTTAATTTATTAGTCAATTTTCTTTCTTTATCTCTGAAATCAGCTGCTTTTTCAAATTGTTGAGTAGCAATAACCTTCTCTTTTTTCTTTACCAAACTTTTTATTTGCTTTTCTATTTTTATAACTTCTTCTGGAGCATTAACACTACTAATACTAACTCTTGCACCAACCTCATCTAAAACATCTATAGCCTTGTCAGGTAAAAATTTATCGGTTATATATCTTTCACTAAAAGAAACACAAGCATTAATTGATTCATTAGAATATTTAACTTTATGATGCATCTCATATTTACTTTTTATACCATCTAAAATAAGGATAGTATCTTCTTGTGTTGGCGGATTTACTGTAATCTTTTGAAATCTACGTTCTAAAGCCCCATCTTTTTCTATGTATTTTCTATATTCATTAAGTGTAGTAGCTCCAATAATTTGTATCTCCCCTCTAGCTAATGCAGGTTTAAATAAATTAGCTGCATCCATAGAACCCGTCGCACTACCTGCTCCAACTAAAGTATGTAATTCGTCAATAAAAATAATAACACCAGTAGCATCTTCTAATTCTAGTATTAAAGATTTGATCCTTTCTTCAAACTGGCCTCTATATTTTGTACCTGCTATTAATCCAGCTAAATCTAAAGCAAAAACTTGCTGGCCCCATAAATTTCTAGGGACTTTTTTATCAATTATCCTTAATGCCAACCCTTCAACTATTGCTGTTTTACCTACACCAGGCTCCCCAATTAACACAGGATTATTTTTCTTTCTTCTAGATAATATTTGAGCTAACCTATCGATTTCTTCAACTCTACCTATAACGGGATCAAGCATATTTTTTTGAGCCATTTCCGTTATATTCCTACTGTACAATTCAAGGACAGGATGTAATGATTTTTTCTGATTATCTTTTAAATTTTTATGTTTAGGGACAAAAGATAGTACTAAACTATAATCAATAGAAAATGAAGTTAATAAATTAAAGATTTTTTTATCAGAATTTTTAATTAAAGCTAAAAACAAATGAGCATCATTAGCTTTTTCATGTCCTAATTTTTTTGCTTCTTTAATTGACTTTCTTAAAATAAAATCAGAATTTTGTGATAAAGGTATATGAGAAGTAGAATATTCAGATAGATTATTTTTATTTTCAAAAAACTCTAATTTTAATTCTCTCTTTAAAGAATCTATATCACAGCCAATTGAAACTAATATTTTATAAACATTAGAATCTTTCTTAGAAAGCATAGCATAAAGCATGTGTGATAAATCAACATACTTATCTCCTATTTTTAAAGCATGTTTTTTTGCATCCCTTAAAATACTTTGAAGCTTATTTGAAAATTCATTATTGTTCATATTTTTTAATTTATTTTACCTTTAGACAAGTTAAGTATTTTATTTGATATTTTTGAAACATTATTATCATGGGTTGCAATCAATACAGACGCATTATACTCCTTTACAATTTCTTTAAATAAAGAAAATATTTGCTCTTTATTAGATTCATCAATACTACCTGTTGGTTCATCAGCTAAAATAAGCTTAGGTTTATTGATTACCGCCCTTAAAATTGATATCCGTTGTTTTTCTCCTCCGGAAAGTGTATTTGAATAACTATCTTTTATAGATAACAAACCAAATTTATCTAATAAATTACATGCAATATCATATGCTATTTTCCTTGATTTACCAGAAATTATGCTTGGCAACATTATGTTTTCAATTGCTGTAAACTCCGTTAATAAATGATCTTCTTGAAAAACAATACCTAAATCTTTTTTTCTGAATTTAATAAAATCAAATCTAGAATCCATTAATTCTCCATTGAATAGAATACTACCAGAATCATATGACATTAATCCAGATATAATATTTAAAAGAGTGCTTTTGCCCGAACCTGAAGCCCCATAAAGAGATACAATCTCATTATGATTAATAGAAAAAGATAAACTATTTAATATTTGTATTTCTTTTTTATTTATATTAAAAGATTTGTTTATTTTTTTTACATCTAACAACATTTAAACCCTGCCTTTAATAGAATCAATTATATCTAATTTACTAATTTTATACAAAGGATACATAGTCGATAAAAAAACTAAAATAACATCTAATAAAAATATGTTTATCAAAATATTATTATTCAAACTTAAGCTGAAATTAAAGTATATATTAGGATCAAAAACATATTCCATTAAACTATAATTATAATCCATAAATAATAAAAACTTAAAGATTAACATTGAAATTAAAAATCCAAACACAGATATAAATAGGCTATAAATAAGATAAGCAAGAGAAATGTATTTCTTTTGAAAACCTATAGACTCTAACAAGCCAACTGAAGAAATGTTTCTAATAATTGATGATATATTAAAACCCATAATCATTATAGAAGAAATTAAAATGATAAATAATCCAAAAAATCCATAAAATAGTTTTTCAAAATTAATAGCATAGAAAAGATCAGTAAATAAAATACTACTTTTATTATAACTCAAACCATCACCAAACCTACTATCAATAAAATCTAAATGAATTTTATCAATTTCTTTTTTCAAATTAATATTTAAAAAAATATTTTTACTAAATAGAATAGAATCAAATTTTATAAATACACTATTATCATACCTAGGTATATGAGTTTTAATAACATTTTTAACATTAAACTGAGATGAAGGAAAGGAATTTAGATTTTTGAAATCTAAGATAGAATATAGATTAATTATTTCACCAGATTCAATATTAAGATTAATTGATTGATTATAACCAAGATAACAATCAGCTGTACCAATATGAAAATTATTATATTGATCTACTAAATATAAATATGGATTAAATTCATCAAAATTAATAATACCATAAACTCTAACACTAGCTTTATTAATATTGTCATCAATAAACATAAATCTATCTTCATAAGCATTAAAAAAATAATCTTCTTTAATCAAAAAATGAATAAGAGAGTCTAAATCATTTTGATTATTTGTTAAAAATATCTTCTTATTAATTTTGATAGATTGTTCTGTATCAAAAAAATGAACCCTATTAGCAATCTCATTTGAAAAACCATCCATGATTGCAAATGATATTTTCATTACAAAACAACCAATTACAATAGTAATAAGAGGTAGAACAAAAGAGCTTCTGAATCGATTAGTGCTAGAATTATAAATATAATATTTTAAAAAATAACTAATCAATTTAAATCTATTTTGAAATTTTTCTTAAAAACATATAATGAAATAAAAGCAGTAAATAAAAATAAAAATATTGAGTATTTTACAAAATACAAAACATCAAAATAAGCTGGAAGAACAGATAATTGAAAAATCTTTTCAGAAGGAAGGGTTATAAATTGAAATTTGTTTTGCATATAAATAAATAAAGATGATATTAATATACCAGCAACAACTGAAATAGTAGTAATATATAAACTAATTGCTAATATTATATTTCTTAAATAACTAACAGAATAACCCATTATACTTAATAATTTTAAATCATTTTTCTTGTTGATTAAAAAATTAAAGATTAAGGATGATAAACTATAAACAGATAAAAACATTAAAATCCACATCAAAAGCTTAATAGGAATATCAAAGCTATTTAAAAATTTTAAAATATTAGTTGAATCCCAATTTTGAATCAGAATACTACTATCATCTATTTCTAATAAATTATTTTTTCCATTTATGTAATAACCAATAAAACCATTACAATAAAAGCTATCATTAATAGAAGATAATGAGCTCATAGGCACATAAATTAAAAATTCATCATTTTGTGTTTGAGTGTTATAAATGTTTTGAATATTAAATTTTTTAGCAATAAAACTATTAGAATGGGAATCAAAAAAAAGTAAATCAATCTCATCAGATATGGATTTATTAATTTTTTTTGCTAAATAACTACCAATAATAACACTATTATTATCCAAAGAAGATTTTTTGTATTCAAAATATTTACTAATTATTTGATTTTCATATAAAAAATTTGACTCAACACCAATAATATAAACCCCTTCTCTCTGTTTATATGATTCTTGTGAAATAGACGATATTTTATTATTAGAGATAAGAATACCAGCTTTTTCTATATAAGGAGAGAAAATTACACTATCACTAGATAATTTATTTTTAATAATAGAATAATCTTTAAATGAAAAATTAGTATTCTTTTTAAGAATTTTAAAATTTGGATTTAATGAACTAAGCTTAGAAAAAACTTGTTTTTTATATCCATCTGTTAATGAATCTGTCAAAACAATAGCAATAAAACTAAATGTAATCAAACAAACAGATAAGTAAAAATTAAATGATAGAAAACCTTTTTTAGATTTTAATTTTTTAAATCTAGAAAAAATAAAATAAAAGGCATTCATTATTTAT
>JAAZYZ010000084.1 GCA_014239355.1 Fidelibacterota bacterium | reverse complement strand
TGTATATGATTTAGATTTTGGCGATAATTTGGTAAAAAATCAAAAATTTTCTCACCCCATTTTAACTCCTTCTACCAAGGAAGAATATGGCAAACATGATATGCCTATATCAAAAAAAGAAATTATTAATCAAAAATTAGTCGATAAAGATGTATATGAATTAGCAGAAAAATATGCATTACAATTATTCTCTGAAGGAGAAAAGTGGGCTAAAGATCAAGGATTGATTTTAGTTGACACAAAATATGAATTTGGTTTAGTAGATGGAGAGCTAATTGTAATAGATGAAATACATACTCCTGATTCTAGTAGATATTGGATTGCTGATGAATATGAGACACGTTTTAAAAATAGTGATGATCAATTAATGCTAGATAAAGAAAATATTAGGCAATGGTTAATTGGTAAGGGCTTTTCTGGTGATGGGACTCCCCCTGAGCTTGATGATGATATTAGAATTTTATTATCAGAAAAATATATTGAATTATATAAGATTTTAACTGGAAAAGATTTCAATCCTTCAGTTGGGGATGTAAGTAATCGAATTCAAAGTAATTTAAAAAATGCAGGATTTTAATTAATGAAAGTTAAAAAATATTTACCAAGTTTAATTACTTTGGCGAATTTATTTTTAGGATTTTTATCAATCTTATATATTCAAAAAGGTGAATTTATTTTTTCCTGTAATTTAATTTTAATTGCGGCATTATTAGATTCATTTGATGGGAAGTTAGCTCGTAAAATTGGTGTCGTATCTTCATTTGGCAAAGAAATTGATTCATTGGCAGATGTTGTGTCTTTTTGTTTAGCCCCTTCATTCTTAGTATTTAATATATTATATAATTCTAATTTTACATCTTATAATTCTGAATGGTTATTTTTATACATAGCCATGCTATCTGCATTCCCTGTTTTGATGGGAGCAATTCGGTTAGCAAGGTTTAATGTAGAGCATAATGAAGATGATATTAAAGATTTTTTTATTGGTTTACCAAGCCCTATGTCAGCTATTGCTATCTGCTCGATTATATTATTAAAATTACAATTCTTAGATACTTTCTGTTCATTAAATACCATAGATCTTAATTTCTTGACATTTAATATTATTTTGCCTTTAATAATTTTATTATCATTTTTAATGATTAGTAAAATTCAATTTTCAAAATTTCCATTATTTTCATTTTCAAAAGGAAAGCAAAATTCCATTAGATTAATTTTAATGATATTAAGTATTTTTATAATGGTAATTTCTAGCTTTATGAATTTTTTACATATTACATTATTTTTATTTTCTACATACTATATTTTAAGTAATACAGTATTACATTTTATCAATAACAGCATTCAGTTAAATAAATTAAAAGAAAAATTAAAAACTAAAAAGAGGGGTCTATGAAAGCAAAAATTTATATTAATTATAAGGATGGTATTTTAGATCCAGAAGGCGTTACTATTAGTAAGGCGTTAGATACTATTGGTATCAAAGGTATTGATGGGCTAGCGGTAGGCAAGTGTATAGAAATGGATTTAGATTGCAATACACGTGATGAAGCAGTAAAAGTTATTACAGAATCATGTGATAAATTATTAGCTAACCCAAATACTGAAGTTTATAGTTATGAAATTATGGAAGATAAATAATATGAAGTGTGCAGTAATAGTTTTTCCAGGTTCAAATTGTGATCATGATGCTTATTATGTAGCCAAAAAACATTTAGGTGTACAGGTTGACTTTGTATGGCATAAAAATTCAGATTTAAGTAATTATGATTGCATTATTATTCCTGGTGGTTTTTCTTATGGGGATTATCTTAGAGCTGGAGCAGTTGCACAGTTTTCTAATATTATGAGTGCAATTAAGAGTGCATCTGAAAAAGGTAAAGCAATTATTGGGATTTGTAATGGTTTTCAAATTTTAGTTGAATCAGGATTATTACCTGGCGCATTGATTACTAATAATTCGACTAATTTTATTAGCAAGGAAATTCAATTAAAGGTTTCCAATAATAATTCTTTATTTACAAACAAGTATAAGGATCAGGAAGTTATTAGGATGCCAATTGCACATAAACAAGGGAATTATTTTGCGGAGACAAAATTATTAAATGAATTAAAGGACAATAATCAAATTGCCTTTCAATATAAAGATAATCCTAATGGTTCTTGTCTGGATATTGCGGGTATTTTTAATAAACAAAAAAATATTTTAGGTATGATGCCTCATCCAGAGCGTGCTGCTGAACATATATTAGGCTCTCAGGATGGGATTAAGATTTTTGAATCTATTTTATCAAACATTTAACATATGTTAGGTTCATGGGAGATTATATTAATTCTTTTTTTTATTATAGTATTATTTGGGCCTAATAAAATTCCTGACTTGCTTAAACATCTTCAAAAAGGAATGCAAGAATTTAAGAGTGTAGTAACTAATTCAGATGATTCAAACACAAAAGTGTAATGTCAAATAAATCTATACTAGATCAAATCGATATTTTTGATAAAAATTATCAAACAACAAACAATCAATATAATTGTTTTACAAATAATTTATCTGATTTTGCACGTTCATATATTAATGGGGAATCTGGATTATTGAGTGGTAAGTTGATTGCGATAAAGGATAATATTAATATTAAGGATTACCCTACTACATGCTGTTCTAAAATTTTAGATAATCACATTTCATTATATAATGCAACAGTCATTGATCGTATTATAGACCAACAAGGTGCGATTATTGCAAAAACTAATATGGATGAATTTGCTATGGGTTCATCAACAGAATATTCTTCATTTGGGGTAGTATCTAATCCAAAGGATATTAATAAAGTTGCTGGTGGATCCAGCGGAGGTTCTGCTGCTGCAGTTTCTAGCCAATCGGTAGATATTGCTTTAGGTAGTGATACTGGAGGTTCAGTGCGTCAACCGGCAGCATTTTGTGGTGTGTATGGATTAAAACCTACTTATGGAAGGATTTCTAGATATGGGCTCACTGCTTTTGCTTCATCATTAGATCAGATTGGTATTTTTGCAAATAACACATCTGATATTATGAATATGTTAAAAAGTATTGGAGGATATGATATTCATGACTCTAATACCATAAATGAAGCAGTCGATTTAGATGTATCCAATTATAATATTCAAAACATAAAAATCGGGTATTCAGAAAAATTATTTGATAGATTAGATCCAGAACTAAGAAATAAATATTTAAATATAATTAAGTTTTTAAAAGGTGCTAATATATCAATTAAAAATATTGATATCGATATGTTAGATTTAGCAATCCCAACATATTATATTATTGCGACGGCTGAAGCATCCTCTAATTTATCACGATTTGATGGGATTAGGTATGGGAAACGTTCAGCTGAAAATAAAATTGATGAAATTTTTTCTAATACTAGATCAAAATTTTTAGGAAACGAAGTTAAAAGAAGAATTATGTTAGGGACTTATGTATTATCCTCTGGTTATTATGATCATTATTATAATAAAGCATTGAAGGTACGTCAAATCATAACGAATCATTTATTAGACCACTTATCTCAATTTGATGCTTTATTATTACCTACTGCCCCATCAACTGCATTTCAAAAAAATGAAAAAAAGGATAATCCTCTTGAAATGTATTTATCTGATATATATACTATTCCTATGAGTTTAGCTGGGTTGCCAGCAATGAGTGTGCCTATTGGAGATATTGATGGATTACCTTTAGGAATGCAAATATGTGCTAATTATTTAGAGGAAAATACTATATTTTTAATCAGTCAATTTATAGAAAATAATTTTAATAAAGGATAGAACATGTCAGGTCATAGTAAATGGTCCACTATAAAAAGAAAAAAGGGTGCTAAAGATGCAAAAAGAGGTGCTGAGTTTACTAGATTAGGTAAAGATATTACATTAGCAGCTCGTGAAGGAGGAGGAGATATTACTATGAATGCAGCTTTACGATTAGCTGTAAAAAAAGCAAAAGCATCTAATATGCCTAATGATAATATTGATCGTGCTATTAAAAAAGGTACAGGAGATTTACCAGGTATAAAGTATGAAAGTTATATTTATGAAGGTTATGGTCCTCACGGAATTGCTCTTTTAATGGAAGTCTTAACAGATAATAAAAATCGTACTGTTCCCGAAATTCGTCATCTGTTATCTAAAAATAATGGAAATTTGGGAGAATCAGGATGTGTAAATTGGATGTTTGAAAAAAAAGGTACCATTTTGATTAATAAAACATCATTAGAAGAAGAGAAATTTTTAAATGATTTACTTGAATTAAATATCGAAAACTTTGAAGAATTTGATGATGAATAT
>JAAZYZ010000083.1 GCA_014239355.1 Fidelibacterota bacterium | reverse complement strand
TTTAAAAGTAAATTAGATAATAAAATGAATTATTTTTCATTTAAAAAGTATTCATTGGATAAACAAATAAAAGATGATTTTCAAATTTTAAATATAATAGATCAAGGTAAAAAAAGAATAACAGATCTCCTTGGACCTTTACCAGATCCACATAAGGGACATAATCATTAATAAAAATCTTGGTTTAATATTGGAATTAGCATAATATTATCTTCTATTTTTGATAGAGAATTGCGAAAGTAGCTCAGCTGGTAGAGCATCACGTTGCCAACGTGAGGGTCGACGGTTCGAATCCGTTCTTTCGCTCAATGGCCTCTCTTTTATAGGGGGGCTTTTTTTTGGCGTCGTACCCAAGTGGTAAGGGAGCAGTCTGCAAAACTGTCATTCACCAGTTCGAATCTGGTCGACGCCTCAATGCCGAGGTGGTGAAACTGGTAGACACAAGGGACTTAAAATCCCTCGAATATTATATGTTCGTGCCGGTTCGATTCCGGCCCTCGGTACCAAATAAAGTCTCCATTTTTGGAGACTTTATTTTTTATTGAAACAATTTTAATTGTTTTTTTGTATCTATAAATATAAATTTTTAGGTAATGTCAAAGTCAAATTCTCCATATATAAAGTTTACATATACTTTAATTGGCTTAAAAGGTGAGCCACAAGAGAAGTCTTATATGTTAAATCTAAGTTATATAGTCTCTTTAGAGTCAATCACAAATCATGAAATAAAAATTACTATGAGCAATGGAAAAATTGTTTTAATTGATCTGGGTCTAAATAATAAAGCTTCAATGGTTATGGATGATATTTTGGATTTGAGTGCTGTAGGTTCTGATTATAATGTCTACAATATTAGTTCAATTGATAAATAAATTTTATCGAACTAGAACTTTCATAATTAGTATAATATATAATTACATTAAAAAGATATTATGAATCATTATATTACCAGTATGTTTAGCATTAGAATAATTCTACCATTCCTTTGTCTTTATTGTTCTTCATGTGTTTATTTTAATACATTTTATAATGCTGAAAATTCATTTAAAAAGGCAAATGAAATAATTGATAATTCCTCATCGTATGATTATGATAGTGATGATATTCCTACAACAGCAAAAAAATTATTAAAAGAATCTATATCTAGTAGCAATATTGTTATTTCTGATTATAAGGATAGTAAATATGTAGATGATGCCATTTATTATATGGCTAGATCATATTTTTCTTTATCTGAGTTTTATAAAGCAGAAAAGCAGTTTACTGAATTAATTAACAAATATCCTGATAGTAAATATTATAATGAATCAAGGTTATGGTTAGAATATTCTCATCTAAAGCTAAATATATTAGATTCAATTCTTATTAATACTTTAGCAATCGAGAAAGAGTTAATTTCTGAAAATAGTAAAAAAAATAAGTCTTTATTTTTTTTACTATATAATCTCAAAGGTGATTTATATATTGAAACAAATAAATTTGAACAAGGATTTAATGCCTTTGAGCAAGCTTTAAATTTTGTTAATTCAAAGTCAAAAAAAACGATGTTGTATTCTAAGTTAGCTTATATATCTGAATCAGAAAGTATGTTTAAAAAAGCAGCTGAGTATTTAGATAATATTCAAACTTTTTCTAATAATTCAGAAACTAAAATTGAAGCTTTTAGAAAATGGATAGAAGTTATGAAAAAAATAAAGAGGTACGATGAAATTATTTTAAAAATACAAGATAGTATCAATTCTTCAAAATTTGATACAGAAAAATTAAAAGATGAGTTTAATATGGAATTAGCAATTGCATATATGAATAATAAAGAGTTTTCTAAGTCTAAAAATTTATTTAACGATATTATTAATACTTCTACTCAAAGGCAGATTCAATGTGAATCTTATTATTGGTTAGGTCATATTTCATTAATACAGGAATTTGATTTAGAACTTTCAAGAGAATATTTTGATTTAGTTTTAGAAACGATGAGAACATCAGATTTTTCAAAAAAGACAAAACAATATTTGAATGAGATTAAATCATATGATAAAATTTTAAACGAGTACCAATCAAATGATGAAATTTTAGATAATAATAAACCTGATGATCTTCCCTCTACCCCAAATGATTTTGTTAATAGAAAAATTGAAAAAGATTCTCTTCTTTTTATCATTGCCGAAAAATTATATTTTGATTTTAATCAATCTGAAATGTCGATAAACACACACAAAGAGCTAATAAAGGTTTATCCAAATTCTAATTATGTTTCAAGATCAGAAAAAATCATTAATCATTTAGAGGGAAAAATTGATAGTTTATTTTTTGGTACTTTAGATACTTTAAAATTCTTGAGAGATTCAGCATGGAGTGTTTTTGATTATAATAAAAAACATTCTGTTGATTTGTTTCTTAAAATAGCTGAAGAGTATAATGACTATCAATCTTATTATAGTCTAGGAATGATATATGAAAATCATTTATACAAACCAGACTTAGGTTTAAAGTATTATGTGGAAAGCTTTAATAATACTGATAATGAATCTTTTAGGAATGTTTTAAAGAATAAATTACTTTTATTAGAGGAGTCAATAAAAAATAGGGTTGACACTTTAAATCAGAAAGATAATTATGTGATTGGGTTTAATTTTTTAATTAATCAATCTGAATTAGATTCTGCAATTATATATTTTAATAATTCAAATAAGCTTAAACCATCTCAGGAATTAATACAAGTAATTAGTAATTATACAAAAAACATTAATAGTCTAGGCCTTCCTGAAATAAAGGACTCTATTTTGAATTTAGATTGGAAACATGAAAGCCATACAAGGCTAGAGCTTGATTCTATTTTTTTAGATTTAGCAAATATATCTTTTTGGTTTTTCAGAGATTCAGAGTTAAGCAGAAATTATTTAGATTTAATATTAATAAGTGATTCTTCAAAATATTACGATTCTTTTTCTAAATTGGATTATAGAATAAAAAATAACAATTTTAAAGTGGATACTACTGATAAATTTTTTAATATATATTTATCAAAATCAAAAAATTATTTTGATTATTATGAAAGCATAATAGATTCAGAAGAGAAGGATAAAGATGATTTATCAAACTATAATAGTTTATTAAATTATTTTTCAGAAAATTTACATCATAATAATGAACTAGATACTTTAGGTATGCAAGAAATCAATATACAGGATATGCCAATTATTAATAATGGTATACCTGTTATGAAAGGAAACAAAATGATTCCGGTTGATTTAGATATTAAAGTTAACAATGAAGACATTAAATTTAAGAATGAGTAAGAAGCCAAAAACAAAGTTCCAGATAATATGGTCTATGAGGAAATGGCCCAAAGATTATATAAATTGGAGATTAACTACAGCTTATCCAAATGGTTGGAAATATGCTGTTAGACATCCTATAACCTTTGTTAAAGATTTATGGAAATTTTTAAATTGGTGTCAAATGATTGATAAGGAGATAAAATAGATATGCTTGACTTAAAAATTAAAGATATTACTTTTAAATCTCCCATAATTGCAGCTAGTGGTACTTTTGGATATGGAGATGAAGTCCAAAAAATAGTAGATTTAGATAAAATAGGTTGTGTTATCACAAAATCTATTACCCTTGAAAAAAGAGAAGGTAATCCTCATCCAAGGATTTATGAATCAAATTCAGGGATGTTAAATTCTATAGGTCTTGCAAATGTTGGTGTTGAAGAATTTTGTGCTAAAAAAATATTAAAATTGAATGAAATAAATACTCATTTCATTGTTAGTATAGCAGGTTCAACATTAGAGGATTATATAGAAGTATTAAATACTATTGAAAAAAGTGATGGGAAACATATTGGTTATGAAATCAATGTTTCATGCCCTAATGTAAAGGCAGGAGGTATGGAATTTGGTATTAATAAGGATATGGTATTTCAATTAACATCTGAATTGCGAAAAATGACTAAAAAACTTCTTTTTATTAAATTAAGTCCTAATGTTACAGATATAGAGGATATTGCGCTTTCAGCTGAATCTGCAGGAGCTGATGCAATTAGTGCAATTAATACATTTTTAGGTATCGCAATTGATTATAAAACAGGTGAATTTATATTAAATACTAAATTTGGCGGTTTGTCCGGTTCTCCAATCAAACCTTTAGCTCTTGCTAAGATTTATAAAATTTATAATCAAATTAAGATTCCAATCATAGGTATGGGAGGAATTTCGAGAGTTAGTGATATTATTGAATTTTTAAGATTAGGTTCTACAATGATTCAAGTTGGAACGTTAAATTATAGGGATCCATCAATTATATGTAAATTTTATGACCAATTAAAAAGTTTTATGATAGAAAACAAAATTAATCATATAAGTGATTTAATTGGAGATTGTAAGTGATTAAAAAATATATTTATTGTATAATTTTATTTTTACTAAGTTGTTCTCCTTCACCTAGATATACTTCAGAAAATATAATTTATGGAGTTGCATCTCATTATGGTCATAATGATGGGTTTGATGGTCAATTAACAGCTAATGGAGAAATTTTTGATCAACATGGGTTAAGTGCAGCACATAAAAATTTGCCATTAAACTCTTGGGTTAAAGTCACGAATTTAGATCGTTTGACTAGACCTTCAGTGAGATTAAAAATTAATGATAGAGGCCCTTATGTTGGTAATAGAGTATTAGATTGTTCTTCAGGAGCAGCAAAGAAATTAGGTTTTTTTGAACAGGGAACAGCAAATGTTAAAATTGAAGTAATTAAATGGGGTGATAATAAGTATTATAAAAGTCAATGAAGATAGATAATAAAAATAGAAGTTTAGTAAATATAGTAGGGGCCCCATTAATTGTTTTTTCAATTATGTTTAGTCACTATTCATTTTATGGTTTAATTTTTTGTGTAACTATTTTTTCATTTTATGAATATATCAATTTAGTTCAAAGTAAATCTAAACTAACCTTATTAAAATTATTTTTAGGTTTTTTATGGATTTCATCAATTGGTCTTTTTATACCATTATATCAATCTCATACTATTCCTAAAGAGTTTATTTTAATTATTTTCTCTTCGGTATGGATAACTGATTCAGCAGCTTATATTATGGGAAAAAAATTTGGTAACAGAAAAATTTTACCTTCTGTAAGTGCAAATAAAACTTGGGTTGGAAGCATCTCTGGTTTAGTCTTTTCTATTTTATTTTTATTGATTATATATTCTAATTTCAGCCAAGTATATTGGCCAGACAATTTTCAATTAATTGATATTGTTTTTATTGGGTTTATAACAGGTTTATTTAGTCAATTCGGTGATTTTTCAGAATCCTACTTTAAGAGAAGTTTAGATGTTAAAGATTCAAGTAATTTATTACTTGGTCATGGTGGTTTTTTAGATCGTTTTGATTCTATGTATGCTGTAAGCTTCGCAACATATTTTTATTTATTATTGGCTGGTTATTATGGATAAAAAAGATATAAAAGTTATTTTAGCTACAGATTGTGGCTCAACTACTACAAAAGCTATTTTAATTGAATATATTGAAGGTGAATATAGATTAACCTACAGAGGTGAAGCACCTACTACTGTTGAAGCTCCATTTGAAGATGTAACTAGAGGAGTATTGAATGCTATCATTGAATTAGAGGAGCTTTCACAAAAGAATATTTTAGATGGTGAAAAAATTATTTCTCCTTCATTAGATAATAAAGGGGTTGATGTATATATATCTACAAGCTCAGCTGGTGGTGGATTACAAATGATGGTTAGTGGCGTTGTTAGAAATATGACTGGAGAAAGTGCACAAAGAGCAGCTTTGGGTGCTGGGGCAATTGTGATGGATATTTTAGCGTCAAATGATAAAAGATTATATCATGAAAAAGTTAAAAGAATTAGAGAATTAAGACCTGATATGGTTTTATTATCTGGAGGAGTAGATGGAGGTACAGTTTCTCATGTTGTAGAGCTTGCTGAAATAATTAAAACAGCTAATCCAAAGCCTAGACTTGGAATGAATTACAAATTACCTATTATTTATGCTGGTAATAATAAAGCTCAAGATAACATAAAGGATACTTTAGATGATTCTACAGATTTAATTATGGTATCAAATATTAGACCTACATTAGAAAAAGAAAATCTAAAGCCAAGTAGAGATAAAATACATGATTTATTTATGGAGCATGTAATGGCTCAGGCACCTGGTTATAATAAATTAATGGAATGGACAAATCATCCTATTATGCCTACTCCTGGTGCAGTTGGAAAAATGATTAAGAAAATATCAGAGGTTGAAAATATATCTGTAGTAGGAGTAGATATTGGTGGAGCTACTACAGATGTTTTTTCTGTTTTTGATGGTGAATTTAACAGAACTGTAAGCGCTAATCTTGGGATGAGTTATTCTATATGTAATGTTTTGTCTGAAGCAGGTGTTTCTAATGTTTCAAGATGGGTTCCTTTTGAAATTGATTCTTCTAATTTAACTAATCGAATAGCTAATAAAATGATTAGACCCACAACCATTCCACAAACTTTGGAAGATTTAAAAATAGAGCAAGCTTTAGCCAGAGAAGCTTTAAGATTATCTTTTATTCAGCATAAAGAGTTTGCAGTATCATTAAAAGGTATTCAACAGGAAAGAACAATATCAGATACATTTGACCAAAAAATGACAGGAGAAACAATTGTTGATATGCTAAAATTAGATCTTATAGTTGGTTCAGGTGGAGTTTTATCTCATGCACCTAGAAGATCGCAAGCTATGCGTATGTTAATTGATTCATTTTTACCTCAAGGAATCACAGAAATAGCTGTAGATTCAATTTTTATGATGCCTCAACTTGGAGTTTTATCTACTTTTCATGAAAAAGCTGCAATAGAAGTTTTTCATAAAGATTGTTTAGTTAAATTAGGGACCTGCTTAGCTCCTATTGGGCAACATTCTCAAGGAAAAGATTTATTAACTTATTCATTTGATATTGATAATGAAATTCATGAGGGTACTTTAAAATTTGGAGAAATAATATTAATTAAAGCAAGTTTAGGAATGCATAGCTGTAAAATAATGCCTGAAAGAAATGTAGATCTTGGATTTGGAAAAGGACAAATATTTGAAGGTGATATTAATGGTGGAGAGGTAGGT
>JAAZYZ010000082.1 GCA_014239355.1 Fidelibacterota bacterium | reverse complement strand
TCTATTGTTCTTTTAAACGGTAAATTAATTCATGCAAAAAGAGGTCAATACATATCTAAAAATGGAAGATTTTTTATAGATAACACTGAAATCCCATTACCAAACTATAGACGTCCAAAAATAAAAAATGCAAGTGGACCATATACCGCTGATAATAATGAAATTGATTTTGTTGATTTAATTATTGGAAGTGAAGGAATATTTGGGATGATTGTTGAATGTGAATTAAGATTAGATGATTTATCAAAAAATCATATTGATTTTTTTATACCACTTAAATCTGAAGACTTAGCAATTAATTTTTATTACTATATTCAAAAGATAATTGTATTATCACAAACTGATATAAAAGCTTTAGAATATTTTGGTTATAATTCTCAGGATTATATGAATAATAAATCTTATCTGTTTGATGATGATTCACAGGTTGGTATATATATGCAAATACCAATTTTTGATAAACAAGTTGAAGATGTAGTAGAGTATTGGATGGATATATTAGATGAGTCTCAATGTGAAATTAATTTAGATAAAGTATTAATCCTTAATCAAGCAGATAATTGGGATAAATTTTTTGAAGCACGTCATTCTATTCCAGTTAATGCTCTTGAAAAAACAATAAAATTAGATGCTGTTAGTATGATTACAGACACAATTGTACCTCCTGAAAATTTTCAAGATTTTTTAAATTATACACATAAATTAATTAGCAGTAATAATATTGAATATTTACTGTTTGGTCATTTAGGTGATTGTCACCTTCATTTTCATTTAATTTATTCCAAAGATCAGCAAAAAATTGTTGAAGATATATATAATAATATCGTAAAAGAATCATCAAGGCTTGGGGGTGTATACTCTGCTGAACACGGTACAGGAAAAAGAAAAAGAAATGATTTTATAGAATGTTATGGTATAACAGCAGTAAATCAAATTAAATTATGTAAACGTGCATTTGATACAAAAATGTTATTAAATCAAGGAAATATAATCAAATGAAAAAAATATTCTTCATATCATTAACTATTATTCTTTTTAGTTGCTCTGATAAACAATCTAATTATCCTTGGTCTAATCTCACATTTGATGAAGCATTGAGTCTTAAAACTGACAAAATTATATTTCTTGATTTTTATTCTGATAACTGAGGTGCTTGTAAACGACTGGAAGTCGAAACATTAAATGATATTAGGGTTATTAACTTTACTAATCAATATTTGATTCCATTAAAGCTTGACGCATGGTATGATTCCACAGGTCAAAAATTATTCGAGGAATTTAATGGTTATGCAATTCCATTACTTGTTTTCCTTAATGGGAAAGGGGAAGAATTAGATAGAGTTGTAGGTTATAAAGATGTTGATGAGTTTTTATCTATCTTAAATAATGTATTAAATAATCAAGATACATTTATGAGTTTATCTAAACTATATGAAGAGGGTGATAATAATCCTGATTTAATAGATAAGCTTTCTATAAAAAGTGAAGAACGACAAGATGAAAATCTTTCAAATGAATTATATGATTTTGTTCTTGATAATGCTTCATATTTTGATATCGAAGTTATAGAAAGAGCAAAATATTATTTTGCTAAACAAGATCTTAAAAATGATAATACTTCCCCAATTAAATTATTTATTTCTGAATATAAAGAATCAGATAATTTAGGGTCAGCCTACATGGATTTAATTAGATTTTATGCATCTAAAAAAGATACAATACAAGAGGTAGAAACATATAAAAATATGATTAATATATTTTTAATATCTAATATTATTCCAATATCTAGAAAATCTTCATTTTTAAATTCTTATGCATGGAGAATGAGTGAACTAGAAGTAAATTTAGAAGATGCTTTATTAAAATCAATATACTCAATTCAAATAGTAGATTCATTAGATATTGATGTTGTTTCAAGAAAACCTATGTTACTTGATACAAAAGCAGAAATTTTATGGAAAATGAATAAAATAGATAAAGCAATTACTGTTATAAATCAAGCTATAGAAATGGATCCTGAATATCAATATTATCAGGATCAAAAAATAAAATTTGAAAATTCAAAAAAAGGAAATTAAATGGAAGCTCATATTCTAACTAATAAGGGTACTATAAAACTTAATCTGTATTATGATCAAGCACCAATTACAGTCTCTAATTTTGTAAATTTAGCAAAAAGAGGATATTATAATAATTTATCATTTCATAGGGTAATTAATGATTTTATGGTACAAGGAGGATGCCCAATTGGAACTGGTACTGGAGGTCCTGGATATAATTTTTCAGATGAGTTTCACCCTGAATTAAAACATGATCAGCCAGGTGTATTATCCATGGCTAATGCGGGTCCAGGTACAAATGGTAGTCAATTCTTTATTACGCATATTGAGACTCCTTGGCTTGATAACAATCATACTGTATTCGGGAAAGTTATGGATGATGATGATCAAGATGTGGTTAATTCTATTCTTCAAAATGATATAATTGAAGAAGTGAAAATAATTGGTAATTTAGATAAAAATGATGCAATAGATGATTTACTTTCTTCATGGAATAGTATTTTAGATAAAAACTCATATTAGACTTGTTTAGAAAAGGATTAAATTATGAAACATAAAAATTGGTTGTGCCCAAAATGTAATCATAAAGAATATGAATTAGGAGAAATGAGGGTGGCAGGTAGTTTTTGGACTAAAATATTTAACATACAAAATAAAAAATATGCGTCTGTATCTTGTTCTAAATGTTCTTACACAGAGTTTTATAAGAATCAGTCATCATCGCGTCTAGCTAACATATTTGATTTTTTTACAAACTAATAATTATTAAGGATAAAAAATGAAAGAGACTGTAAGAACCGCCTCTGTACTGGAAATTTATAATGAAGCCATAAAGAATTTAAATGAAGAGAGAAGAACATTACTTTTTGAACAAAAGAAACTTGAGGGAAAAAATGTATTAACAAAAGCAAATACAGCTGGGAAAAGGTTTATTTTAATAGCGTTTGGGATAGTTCTAATCTTAGTATTTTCACTTTTAGCAGGCTTGACTCTTTCCATTTTAAATGATGGACGACCTCATAGTGGAGATCGGGTATTTGGAACAATTTTTTTCCTTATTTCAGGGATTGGTATTTTTGGTGGGGGAATGCTAATAAGAAAAGGTAAAGCTATAATCGATCCTCATATTTTAAATAAAGCCCGGATTGAGACAATAAAAGCCCGGATAATTGAAATTGACGATGAAATTGAAGATAGAAAATTACGAAAAAAATCTCTACTTGAGGCTGAAGAGGTAATAGCTTCTAAGGATTTAAAAACTGAAAAGATCTCAGTGGATCCTGATAAACCAGTAGAGCCTTTTAATGCCGTAAACCAAAGTATTGAAAAAATATGTCCCATGTGCGCAGAAACAGTTAAAGCAGCTGCAAAGATTTGTCGATACTGTAATTATAATTTTAATTAGCTAGACTGGAAGATGTTAATTCAGTCAATTTAAAGGAGAAAATTAAATGAAAAAAATTATTTTTTTAGGATTATTTATTCTAATACCAATATTCTTTTCAAGTTGTCAATCAAGAGCTATGTCACGTTTAACAGGTTCTGCGTTAGAACTAGAACTTCCTGAAGATTTTGATAGGCCAATTTCTTTTGCTAGCGGCAGAAAAGGTGAAAAAGATTTATTTTATTGGTCTAAAGATGGTCAAATGCGTGTTAAGACTTATACAGATTGGGGATTAATGGAGTCAGATATAGTATTTAAAAGCAAATAATATGAAACTTTATTTAATACATACTGGCTATTACGATAAGAGTGTAGGTGAAGGTTTTTATGAGCAACATACAAATATTTTTATTGTTGCAAAAGACCCTCATTCAGCAAGAGAAAAAGTTAAAAAAACTAAAGATTACATAGATAAAAAGATGCATATTGATGGAATAAAAGAGATTGAAAACATTGGTGGTTATGATATTAAACTTGAGAAAAGTATACAAAGAGAAATAGTTAATACATACAACCATCATCAAGTTAGATTTTTAAAAAAAGATAAATAATTAAGGATAATTATGTTACTAGATGATTTATTAAAAAAGATTGTAGAACTAGATGGTAGTGATTTACATATAACAGTTGGAACTCCTCCTCGTGTAAGAAAGAGTGGTTCTTTAATTGAAATGGGGACAGAAAAATTAATGCCAGATATTGTGAAATCTATGATTGAATCTAAAATGAATAATGAACAATTAAAACGTTTTAAAAATGGAGAGGAAATTGATTATTCAATTGGAATACCAGGTTTAAGTAGGTTTAGAGTTAATGTATTTAGTCAGCGAGGTAATATTGCAGCAGCTTATCGTAGACTTCCTATTGATCCTCCAGATTTAAATAGTTTAGGGTTGCCTGATACGGTAATTAATTTATCAAACAAACGTAAAGGTTTAATTTTAATTACTGGTGCAACTGGTAGTGGTAAATCCACAACAATGGCAGCTTTAGTTAATCGAATTACACAAGAATTAGAAGGTCATGTTCTTACTATAGAAGATCCAATAGAATATTTATTTCCTCATAGTAAATCTCAAGTAAACCAAAGAGAAGTAGGCGTAGATACAGATTCGTTTGCTTCTGGATTAAGAAGTGCTTTAAGGCAAGACCCTGATGTGGTTGTTGTTGGTGAATTAAGAGATCCAGAATCAATGGGGGCTGCTTTAAGTATTGCTGAAACTGGACACTTAGTATTAGCAACGATGCATACCAATACTGCAGCAGGAGCAATAACAAGAATGGTTGATGCTTTTCCAGCTGACAAAAAAGAAGTAATAAGAATGAATATGTCTATGTCGTTATTGGCTGTTGTTGCTCAACAATTAGTTCCAACAAATGATGGAAAACGTACACTTGCATGTGAGGTCATGGTTGCTACACAAGCAATCAGAGCTGTAATTCGTGAGAATAATATTCATCAACTTGATAATTATATTAAAAGTGGAGGAAAAGATGGGATGGCTCTTATGGATGACTCATTAATTGACCTTTATAAAAATGGTGTTATTTCTAAGGATAATCTTTTAAGGTATGCAATTAATTCCTCTCAAGTAGAGAAGAATATGGGCTCAGTTACTGGTCCTCAATTTTAATAATTATTAATGAGGAAAATAAGTATTCTAGATGGAGCAATTGGCTCAGAATTAATTCTCAGAGGAGAAATTCTTCCTCCTGGTGTATGGTCTGCAAAAATAAATCTTACTAATCCTGACTTATTATTAAATATTCATAAAGAATATGTTCAGGCAGGATCTAACTATATAACTGCTAACACATTCCGCACAACAACAAGAGCATATAAAAAAACTGGGCTATCTGCTACTCAAGCTAATCAAATGGCTAAAAAATCTATGAAATCTGCTATTAAAATAGCAAAAAAAGCTACTGACAAATCTGTGAAAATATTAGGATCAATTGCTCCATTAGAAGATTGTTATTCACCGCAACTTTTTCCAGGGTTTGAAAATGCAAAAAATGAGTTCTCTGTTATTGCTAAATGGCTTAAAGATAGTGGCGTAGATGGATATATCCTTGAAACAATGAACAATATACTCGAAACGCAAACCTGCCTTGAAGTTATTCAGCATTATAATATACCTATCTGGGTAAGCTTTAATTTATTAAACTCTGATCATATTCAATCTGGAGAGTCGCTGAAAAGTGCAATAAATATGACAAAGAGGTTTGAGGTTGATTGCGTGCTACTAAACTGTAACCCTATAAAACGTACAAAAAAGGGACTGAAAATCATTGCCAATGAATGTTCGAAATGGGGTATTTATCCGAATCTTGGCATTGGAGAGCCATCACCAGATGGGGTTATCAGCAAATACTATTCTGATAATCAATTTTTAAGATTATGTGAAAGCGCAATAAATTTAGGGGCAAGCGTTATAGGTGGTTGCTGTGGAACGAGTCCAAGACATATAAAACTTTTAAAAGATAATTTTATTAAATAATTATTAAAAATTCGTTTTTATTTTATGGACTTATTCCTTTAATATCTAGCTCTAAATATTTAAGAAATAAATGATCTCAACAGACAATATATCAAAACAATTTGGCTCTAAACCCTTATTTCAAGGAATAAATATAATTTTTACAAAGGGAAATAAGTATGGATTAATTGGAGCGAATGGTTCAGGGAAATCCACTTTTATGAAAATTTTATCTGGTGAAATAGAGTCTACTAATGGAAAAGTTTCTATAGATAAAAAATTTAGAGTTGCTACATTAAAGCAAGATCATTTTGCTTATGAAGATACCCCTATTATAGATTGTGTTATTA
>JAAZYZ010000081.1 GCA_014239355.1 Fidelibacterota bacterium | reverse complement strand
GTTTTTGACAGCTATTTTGGGCATGGATACAAGGGTACTTATCATTACCATGCATTAACTCACCCATTGCAGGAAGATTCAGATCAATCAGAACCCCCTTCTAATGGAGATGGCTCTCCAGTTATAGGATTTGCAGCTGATGGTTTTCCAATTTATGGGCATTGGTTTATAGATGCTAACAATCAACTTGTAAAAGCCGAGTCTGGTTATGAAACCTATATAACTGACTCACGTATACCAATAGAAGGTGCTTTGCATGGTACTCCACCAACACCTTGGGACATACTAAACAATCCTGATAATTTTGAAAGTGACTTTGGACTCGAAATGGGACGCTATGAAGAGGACTGGTATTATGCTGGAACGGGAAATCTGGATGAGTGTAATGGAGCTTATGATATAAATGGGGACTATGGTTATTACATAACTGATAAATATCCATTTTCTCCACCTTGTATATTTGGTACTCGTGAACCATCATTTAGCAAAGAATCACCGACTCTCCCATAAATAGATTTAGCTAAATATAGAATAGGTTTACATACTTATTCAATTGTAATTACAGGTGGACAGGGGGAGACAACGTTTGGGAGACAACATTTTATTTGTTAAATTCTAGCATGCGATACTTATTAATCATATTAAGTTTAATTTCTTTTAGTTTTTCAAATAATAATGAAAAATTATATTCAATTAGTCCTTTAGGGTTTTTATTAGGTGGAATTTCATCGATAAGTATTGATAGTTATACAAATAATTTTGAAATTTCTTCAGAAAGATTTGATATATGGACACTTGAAACCTCTAATGATATAGGTTGGTCAGATGAAAAAATAATTCAAGAATTTGGTTTTGGATTAGGTATGGGAAAAAAGTATTATTTATCAAATTCAAGTAAATATAGTGGATTATTTTTAGGGTTACTATCTGATTTTGTATTAGTTAATGTAGATGTTGACTATACATATGAAAATGATGAATATGATTATGTAGATTATCAATATTATTCTATAGCTTTTGCATCAAGTCTAGGGCTTGGTTTTTCTTTTCCTATAGGAAACCTTAGATTTGAACCCGTTTTAAATGCATCATATGTTGCTATTTTAAGTGATTATGGCACATCTTCTGGTATTCTTATAATTCCAGAATTAAGAATTGGTTATATTAAAATTTAATTAACAGAATTAAGGAACGGGATCATAATTCTTAATTGATTGCCCTACTATAATCTTATTAGACTTATGTGTATCATGTCCACATCTATTTAATCTATCTGCAGTTAACAGGACTCCATAGAAACCATGTTTTTTAATGGATAATTTTCCATATTTAGAGCATGAGGGGTATGATTGACATGTAGATTGATTAATCGGTGAAATGAATTTTTGATAGACCCCAATTAAATTATCTGATGTGTTTGCATTGCTCTGCAATAAAGAGATGATTACTATAGAAAATATATATCTCATTGGATATAAAAAAGCCTCTGTAAAAGAGGCTTTTTATAGTTAAAATTAATCTATTTCAACATTAGGGCTACCTACAACCATAGCCTCAATATAGCTTCCTGATTGTAATTCTGCTTCTCCACCTTTCATAAATAGAAAAGGGAAACATAAAAACAAGCCTATAATAATTGCAGTAATTGATTTGTCTTTTCCCTTTACAAATTTTGATGCAGAAATTGGAATTTGAGTTCCATCAACAGCAGTAACGCTTTTAAGGCTAATACCTAATTCACCCTCTGATCCTAATATCCCAGCCCCATCAACACTTTCTACAACACCTCTAGCTGTTGAGCCTGCGGCTACAACTATTTTACCATCTTGTATTAATGGAGATGTTACTCTAAAGTTTATTGATTGTCCATTACTAGCATCATCAGAATCAATAGATTGAGTTAGTTCTAATTGTATGTATACTCCTGATTGAACTTGAACTGTTGCAGAATATATTGGTGCAATCATAGTTATGTTCAATATTGAAACAATCATGAATAATGACATTGATTTTTTAATTGATTTCATTTTTCCTCCTATTAGAAATGAATATTAGTAAATTTACTTAATTATGAATTTTTTTGCAAAAGCTCTTTTAATTTTTTTATTGTATTTATCAACAAGCTGCCAAGATCCTGTCATAGAGCCAAAATAAAAGCTAAAACTTAAAAAAGAACAGAAATGACCTACTCCATAATTACCTGTATTATATGCATCATAAGCAGCCTTATAAAAAAGTAGATTCACTATAAAAGCTGAAAGCGCAGTTTCATAGTGATCTGTATATATATAGCCTCCTCCTGGTATAATTGAATATAAAGTGGCAATTTTTTTGTTTTTTAATTTCAAAGGACATTCATTATTTATTAATTCTGTAAATTTATTTTTTTGCTCATATAGTAAACTATTTGAATCTATATTTTTAAGTATATTTTTTGCAGCGTCTATTTGATTTAAATGAATGTAATTTATTGTAGAGAATAGTGTTAATGTATCTAACTTATTTGATTCAAAATTACTTTTATGCTTATCAATGAAATCATTTGATTCATAATAATAATCTAAATTCTGGAAAGATTTAATAGACCTTATAATTGAGGGCCAATGTGTTTTATTCTTATCTAAAATACTGTTTGATATATTATTAGACTCTATATAATTCTGATTTAAATAATAACAGTTCGAAATTAAAGATAAATTATCTATAACATTAGAATTTTTCGGGTAGAATGAATTTAATCTTTTTAGGGAAGTGATTGCTCTTTCATATTCACCCTGTTCAATTAAGTCTTGAGAAAATTTATATTCTTGTTCATAAAAATCAATATTATCTATACTAAAAATTGAAGAAATTAGTAATAAATAAAAAATCATTAATTTATAGTTCAGATTCAGTGACATTTTAAAATTCAATGTCAAATTTCATCTCCCCATTTAAAAAAGGATAAAAACCACTCTCCCCATCATCTGATCCATAAAAGACATGACCACCCCCTAGATTAATGGTTATATTAATAAAGTCATCAAATCCCATGCGATTTAAAATTTCTATAAATGAAATTGAAAGCCCCATTGCTACATGAGGACCAACATATGCCTCTACACTATCTCCAACAGCTGAGGCGGTAAATGCACCTGTCATAAATAGAGAAGTTTTTTTTCTATCTTTTAAATAATATTTTGCTCCTATTCCGATACCTACACCGAATACCAAGTATGAGAAAGTAGCAAAATATTCAGTGTTATGATTTGGACTGTAATATCCTGTCATATCAAAGAAAGTTATTGGAATTTTTTCACTCATAAGTCCAAGAGAAGAACTAAAGCCAACTGCTTCAGTATTTTTTGCAAAGGAGAGACTCACAAGTAATAGAATTAGAATATATTTTCTATTAAAATTTGCTCTTTTAATTAAAGTATTCATACTTAAATATACTTAAAAATAATTTGAAGCAAAAATAGAATATAGAATATGATTGGATGTTTCAACTCTATTTTTAGATTATTTTTTTTCTTATATTACCAACTATGAGATACTATTTAACTATCCTTAGTCTATTATTAATTTCGTGTGAATTATTTGAAGAGGAAAGTTCAGAAATGGGAATTTGTGTATTTGATGAATTAACATTTATTAATGGGACTCCTATCTATAATTATGATTGTTGGAATGATATTTTAGAAACAGCATGTAATGGTACTTGGTACCCCAATCAATCTTGTGAAGAGTTTTGTGAAGAAAAATTAACAGAGGAGTATACGCTATGCAACGTTTATTAGTTATAGTTATTTTATTTTCTGTATACAACCCTATTATATTAATAAAAGGAATGAATATATTAATTATTGGTTTTATTTTTTTATTTGTATTGTATTATTTTTTTCTTGTGAGATTGAACAAACCGAAAATGATATTTATGGATGTTGTCATAGTGATGCATGGAATTATGATTCAGATGTAACTGTGCATGTTGATAGTGTATGTATTTATAATTTCACATTTTCAAACCCAACAGAAGAAACCGCTTGGGCTGTAGGGGATAGCCAAACAATCTCTTGGACAGGTGGAGATTCTAATTTAAATATAAGAATTGCTATGCATGATGCAGAATCAGATCAGAATGAAGTTATTATTGAAGAAAGTGTATCTAATACAGGAACTTATGACTGGACAGTTAATATTGGTGAGTTTAATATTGGTAGCAAAAGAATTTATTTTTTGCAAGACATAAACTCTGATAATATAATTGATACTGTTAATGATTTAGTGACCTATAGTGATGATTTTTGTATAGGGGAGTATGATGAGTGTTTTGTTTGTAATGGTGATGGTCAAGATGATGATGATGATGGTGTTTGTGATGATGTAGATGATTGTGTAGGTGAATATGACTGTGCTGAAACTTGTAATGGTGATGCTATAGTTGATCAATGTGGAGAATGTAATGGTGATGGCTCATCCTGTGAAATTTTACCTTTTGAATTTTTAAGTCCTTTAGAAGCAGATGTGTGGGAGCAAGGAAGCATTCAAACCATATCTTGGACAGGTGGTTCAGAATTTTTAAATATTGAAAGATTATCTTTAGGTGATGTTAACACTAATCAAACTCAAGGGTATATTGAATTAGATTTTGAGAATACTGGCACATATGTATGGACTGTTGATTGTTTTGCTTGTTTAGAAGGACCTAAGACGATATATATTGCACAAGATTTGGATGGAGATGGTTCTGTTGATTTATGGAAATATAGTCAACAATTTACTATTACTTCAGAATGATGATTAAAAAATATATTTACATATTTATTATAGGTATTATAATTGCTCAAAATGAGGTTTGTTTTGATATTGAACCAAACACAAATACTAATCCTGGTTTTGATTATTTTACTAAATATGTCAATGTTCTTGATTGTTTTGATATTTATGCTGAACAAAATATTTCTGATGCTAAAGTATTGCATGCAGCAGCTGTGGCTGCAGAGTTATTAGATAATAATGAGGATGGGATTGTTGATGATATCTTACTTAAAGAAGAATTAGCTAATCGAGATGCTTTGATTCCTATATTTAGAAATGAATGGTCTGATGCTGCAGATGATTTTTTTGATAATTATAACGGTGACGGAGCTTCAGCTGTTTTATTTAATTTTGAGATAGACCCAAATAATACTGGTCATTGGGGAGATGATGCAACTGTAGAAGAGGTTGTCCATGTAATTAATCATATTGGACATGTAAGTATTTATCCAGATTGGTTTGATTTAGACCCAAATTCTTCATATATGTCCGATGCAATGGATGTAGCAAGAGGAGGACAATTTATTAATCATCCTGATCAGTATCCAGAAGAAGCATGGTATCATTATGATGATTGGACCTGTGATTATCAGTGTATGGCAATAGAATATCTATATTGGTGTATTGTGACTGATATGGGTATTTTAGATGATATTCAAACTTGTAATGGTATAGCTAATGAATGGGAGCCTTGTACTCCAGAATTATTTGAAGAAACAGATTTATTAATGCATCATTTAATTAATGATACAACTTTTAAATTACCACAGCTTGCTCCTGATGGTAATTATTGTCCTGAAAATTATATTTTAGGTGATATTAATGCTGATCAAGTCGTTGATGTTTTAGATGTTATATTAACTGTGAATATAATATTAGGTTATTCAGACTTTAATCAAAATGCAGATTTAAATGATGATGGCGCTATTAATATTCAAGATATTATGTTAATATTGAATATTATTTTATTAAATCAAGAGTTGTAGTTTTGAATCATAAAGTTTCTAGTGCTCATTTTTGGAATCAATGTTACACAGATAATAATACAGGGTGGGATTTAGGTGGTGTAACTCCCGTTTTTAAAGATTGGGCTAACAATTTAAAGAAAAAATCAAAAATTATTGTTCCCGGCGCAGGTAATGGATATGACCCTTTATATTTTGCTAGTTTAGGACATGATGTTTTAGCTGTTGATTTTTCAAATTTAGCAATTAATAGAATTCAAAATGAAGCTGATAAAAATAATATTAAGATTAAAACCTTAAACTGTGACTTCTTTAAATTAGACAATTCTTTCAAAAAGAAATTTGATTACATTGTGGAATATACTTTTTTTTGCGCTATAGAGCCCAATAAAAGGGTTGAATATATTAATATTGCTCATAAGTTACTTAAAGATTCTGGCTTATTAGTTGGATTATTTTTACCTTTAAATAAAGATCTGACTGATGGAGGGCCACCCTTTGCTGTATCTGTAGATGAGATAAAAGGTTCCTTTTCAAAAAAATTTAAATTAATGAACTGTTTTAACCATCCTTTATCTATCAAACCTCGAAAAAATAATGAACAATATTTTGAATATAAAAAAATATTAGTTTAGTATTAATTCATTGTAAATTATATTATAATCAATGCTGAAAAATATATACATATTATTTTTACCTATTTTCTTTTTTATTGGATGTGAAGATTTATTCAAAAATGATACTGTATATGGCTGTCTTGATGAAGAGGCTTGTAATTATTCATCAATTGCAAATACTAGTGATTCTGATTTATGTGATTATCCTATCGAAAATTTTAATTGTAATCAAGAGTGTATTGCTGATATAGATGATTGTGGGGTCTGTGGTGGTGCTGGTGTAGATGCTGATCAAGATGGGGTTTGTGATGATATTGACCCGTGTCTTGGTGAGTATTCTTCAGATGATTCTTATTTTTGTAATGATATTCATGTTTTATTTGACTTTATAAATTCTAACCCCTCTTTAGACTCTTTAGGAATTTTTGATATAGGTATTACTGATTGGTCAGAAGATGGAAGACTAATTTATTTGTCCTTAGTTGATTTAGATTTAATTTCAGTTCCATCAAGTATTGCAAGTCTAGATTTTTTAGAGATTTTATTTTTAAATGACAATAAATTAAACTCTTTACCAGAGACATTGTGTGATCTTCCTGTAACTTGCGAAATTTATGTTCAGAATAATAATTTATGCTCCGAGTATGAATCAGAAGGATGGGGCTGTATTGATCAATTTCCTCCTCAAGATTGTCAAGAATAGTAATTTTTATGATTAAATATTTCACCAAGAAAACATTGTTACTTGTTTTATTCTTATCTTTTGGGAATAGTACTTTATTAAACCTAGATAAGGATTATTCAAATCATCTTGAGCTATTTATTCATCAAGATATTATTAATAATTTCTTATCCTCAATAGGAACAATTGAAGGTGGAGGTAAGATTGGAGCGTTCGACTATAATTGGACTGTTTCAAATTTTTATATATTAATTGATGAAGAAAAAGCAGAATTTTTTGGAACAATGAAATTAGAATCAGGTCAATTCATAAGAGAAGATACTATTATTGGTAATGTGTTTGTTGAATATGATGAATCTGATAATTTGATTTATGTGAAAATTGAAAATGTTGATATAGATATTGATATATCTCATATATTTTCTACTATACCTAAAGATGTAGTAAATATTAATGTTGATTTATCTAATTATTTTGCTGAGCCATTTAAAATTCAAGCTCCTCAACCTAAAACAACATCTTATCCTATTTCTACCAATAATGATTCAACACAAATGATTGTGCTACATAATAAAGAAAGTAAACTTTATCTTGTTGAGAATGGTATTAAAATTATTTCAATCTATCAATGCATTAAAAAATAATTTTATGCTTAATTTAAAGTCTATTTTATTTCTTACTCTTTTATTTAATTCAGTTAACACACAAATTTATGATTTTTCTGATTTTCCTAATGAAGATGAATCTTTTACTACTGCAAATTTTAGAATTTATATATCAGAAGATATTGATACCATTAAAGGGATATATGCTTATATGCATGGTTTTGGTGGAGATTCAAGATCAATAGTTCAAGATTCTTTAATGCAAGAATTATCAAAATCTGCAAACTTTGCTCTTCTAGGGGTACAATTAGATAATATGCATATGGATTCAGGGATTGGAAATTCTCTTATTGATGCAAAAGCTAATTTTGCTAATCAAAGTAATCATGAAGAATTAATATATAGTCCTGTTTTTTTTGATGGCCATTCTTGGGGAGGTCAGTGGTCTTATCATTATACAAAATGGAATCCTTTAGATGTTATTGCTTTTATAACTATGAAGGGTGGATATCATGATACAACTTATTCTGAAAATGCAATAAATGTACCTGGATATATGTTTATTGGTTAGAATGATTCTGATTACAGGATTCAAAATTTAACTGATATTTTTTTAAAACATAGACCATCAGGAGCGTTGTGGGCATTAGCTATGGAGCCAAATTCTGGTCATAATAGAGTAAATGATAGAGAACTAATTAATACTTTTCTGTATGATATGATTGATAAGCGTTTACCTGATTCTTTTAATATAAATGAGCCAGTCCTACTTAATCAATTAATTGAAAATAATGGATATTTAGGAAATAGAACTACTTATGAAATTTTTAATCATAACTGTTATGAATTTGATACTGACACATTATCATGGTTAAGTAATTTAAATAATGCTGAAAATTGGCAATCTTTTGTATCTCAAAATAGTTCAGATTTATTAATTGATTTTTGTTTTTTAGGAGATCTTGATTATGATGAAAATTTAACTGTTTTAGATGTACTTTTAATATTAGAAATTATTATTAATACTGATTATAATGCTTATGCTGATATGAATTATAATCAATCCATTAATATTCAAGATATTTTAATTTTAATTCATCAAATTTTAAATAATTAAAATTAATACTAATAATAAAATATTAGCTATAATACTTGCTGCAGGAAAAGGAAGCAGGATGAGTTCTAACCTTCCTAAACCACTTGTTTCATTAAAACAAAAACCTATGATAAAGTGGCTTGTTGATACTTTGCAATTATTTTTATTTATAGATATTTGTGTAATTATTGGACATAAAGGTGAAAAAATTAAAGAATATTTAGGTAACGATTTAATCTATGTATTTCAAAATGAACAAAAAGGAACAGGTCATGCAGTTCAAAAAGCTGAATCAGTTATAAAAAAATAAAAAAATATTTTAATTTTTCCTGCAGATGCTCCAATGGTAAGCTTCAAATCAATTCAAAAATTATATGATTCACACATAAAAAGGAATGCTTCTTGTTCTTTTTTTACTTCAAGATTTCCTTTTCATCTTCCATATGCTAGGGTAATCAGAAAAAACAATTTAGTAGTAGATTGTATTGAAGAGGTAGATCTAGATAATGAAGAATTTAAGATTTGTGAATTATTCACTTCTCAGTATTTAATAAATAGTATTGATTTAATATCTTTTATAAAAAAAATCAAACCTCATAAATTAACAAATGAATACCATTTAACTGATATTATTAAATTTCTTTATAATAAAGGTTCTCTCCTTAATGATGTTTATATAAAACAATATGAAGAGGTTATGGGGATAAATACAAAAAAAGATCTCAAATTTATTGAGTCATGGATAGATTCGCATGATAACTAAAAATGAACTAATATTAAATACGGTTTCAATTTTTAAAGATAAATTCCAAAATAAACCAGATATAATCTCATTAGCTCCAGGAAGAATAAATATCATAGGTGAACACACAGATTATAATTTAGGTTTAGCTATTCCTACAGCTATTAATCGATGGATTTGTATAGCAATATCAAAACAAAAAGGTTCATCAATTAAACTTTATAATAATAATTATAAAGTTGATGTTAATTTTTCTATTTCTGATAAAAAGTATAAAGATTCTTCTTGGATAAATTTGGTACGTAGAACCTTTAAGATTTTTAAGAATAAGTATAATTTAGATGATAGTTTTAATATTGTTATTAATAGTAATATTCCAATTGGATGCGGTTTATCATCCTCTACAGCATTTACTATATCATTGATAAATGCGCTATCTAAATACCTATCTATTTCTTTATCAAAATCAGAACAAATAATTTTATCTCAAAAAATTGAAAAAGTATCAATGAAAACAAATGGGGGTTTACTGGATCAATTTTCTATTTTAATGTCTAAAAAATCTAAACTTATGTTAATTGATTTTCAAAATAATGGTATTAAATATTTTTCTCAAAAATTATCAAAACACTCTTGGATTATTGTAAATAGTAATATAAATAGAGAATTATCTAATAGTAAGTATAATGATAGAGTTAGTGAATGCAATAAAGGTTTTGATTTTCTAAAAGAAAAAATAAATATAAAAAAATATTCTAATCTAAAAGAAAGTATATTAAATAAATACCCTATTAATGATAAAATTATAAATAAGAGAATTAAACATGTGATTACTGAAAATAATAGAGTAAAAAGTATATATAAGGCTTTTTTAAAAAACGATTCAAGCTCAATAGGAAAAATTCTTTCTGATTCTCATAAAAGTTTATCATCTGATTATGAAGTTTCTTGTAAAGAAATTGATTATTTGATCCATTGTTCATCTAAAATAGATGGGTGGAGAGGTGGTCGAATTATTGGTGGAGGTTTTGGGGGGTGTACGATTCATTTAATTGATAATCAAATTATTGAACATTATTCTAAAATAATAAATGAAAAATATTTCAAGAAATATGGTATTCATCCAGATATTTTTCCAATTATTTTTTCAAATGCGGCAGAGGTAAATAATTATAAAGAAAATATTTATAATGATAATTTGTAAATTATAATTACTATGAAGAAACTTTTCTTAGGATTGCTCTGTACTAAACTTTTTTCTGCTCAAATAGGAAATATTACAGATATTAATGAAAGAAATAATGAATTCTATATTTCAACCTCTGATGGAGCAATTACAAAGGTTATTTTTTATAGGGAAGATATTTTTAGAATCTGGGTAGCCCCTAAAGGTAATTTTATCGATCCTTCAACCTCTGAAGAAACTTCAATTGTTGTAAATAAAGAAAACCCCATTAAAATAAATATATCTGAAGAAATTGATTATTATAAGTTAGAATCTAATCTTTGTGTGCTACGAATATATAAGAACCCATGTACATTTTCCCTTTACAAAAAAGATAATAATACTTTACTTTTTAAAGAGATAGAGCCAATTGTCTATGGTAAAAACTCTTATCAAACTATTCAAAGAAATAAGGATGATTATTTCTATGGATGTGGAATGCAGAACGGACACTTTTGTCATAATGATAGAACAATACAAATAGAAAATATATATGATGATAAACAAAATATTTGGAATGAACATGGAACCCCTAATGCAGCTTCATTTTATATGTCTTTGAAAGGTTATGGTGTTTTTAGGAATACATATGAAGGAGGTTCGTATGAATTTTTGTCAACTATTAAGACAGTGCATAACGAAAATAGATTTGATGCTTATTATTTTGTTGGTGATTTAAAAGAAATTTTAGAAGGTTATACGTATATAACGGGTAGACCTTTTTTGACCCCTTTATGGGGTTTGGAGTTTGGAGATGCTGATAGATATAATGATGGATCTTTTGAAAGTGTAAAATTTGCAGACCAATATATAGATCAACAAATTCCTCTTGGATGGATTCTTCCAAATGATGGGTATGGAATGGATTTTTCCAGAGTTCCTGAGGTCTCAAAGGAAATGACGGAACGTGGTATTATTACAGGGATGTGGACAGATAAAAAATTAGATTTTGAAAAGTATGTAACAGATCATAATATTAGATTATTTAAGTTGGATATAGCATGGGTTGGGAAAGGAACTAAATTTTCAATGAATGCCTCTAGAAAAGTTTATAATTATATAGAAAACAATAGTAATGCAAGAGGTTTAATATGGACAACATTAGGTTGGTCAGGAAATCATAGATATTCAATTATGTGGACAGGAGATAATGGTTATAAAAATCCCGATGATTGGATTAGATGGCATATTCCAACAATGATAGGTTCAGGTTTATCTGCACAAAATGCAGCAACAGGAGATATTGATGGAATTTATGCTGGGAATGCAGATAGATATGTTAGAGATTTGCAGTGGAAAACTTTTACAACCAATATGATGATTATTGATAATTGGAAAGTTGCAGGAGAGGAATGGAAAAAACC
>JAAZYZ010000080.1 GCA_014239355.1 Fidelibacterota bacterium | reverse complement strand
CATGAGTTCTAGGTAGTATAGATGCTTCAATATCTATATTTCGTACTGTTTTACTATCTCTTCCATCAGCACGTTTTCCATCTAATGTTTTTTCTCTTAAATCATTAGAAATTTTATTATTAATGTAAGATTTAATTTCAGAACCGTCATCAGGATAATCTTCTAATAACTCATCAGTAATTTGATTTACAAAAACATCAACATCACCATATCTGTCCGCTTTATTCTTAGGCTCATTTAATAGACTAATTTTTCCATCTATTTTTGATTCTATAGATTTAACTAAATCAGCACTCATTTCTTCAGATTTAATGTATTCTATTTTATCTTTACCTACCTTTTTAACTAAATCTAATTGAAGCTGAACAATATCCTTAATCACCTCATGTGAATATTGAACTGCTGATATAAAATCATCTTCACTTATAAAATCAGCAGAACCTTCAACCATAAGTATAGAATCAGCGGTACCTGATACAATTACCTCCATATCACTTGTTTCTAACTCTTCTTTAGTTGGGTTGATAATAAATTTTCCATCATCATTTCTTCCAATTCTAACTGAAGCTACAGGACCATCCCAAGGTATATCAGATATTGAAAGCGCTGTAGATGCACCTATAGTCCCAAGTATATCAGGATTAATACTTCCATCATAAGATAAAACATTAATTAAAACCTGAGTTTCATGGAAAAAATCAGATGGAAACAATGGTCTAATAGGCCTATCCGTTAATCTTGAAGCTATAATTTCATGTTCAGAAGGTCTAGCTTCTCTTTTAAAAAAACCTCCTGGAATTCTACCTGATGAATAAAACTTTTCTCTATATTCTACTGAAAGAGGGAAAAAACTTCTATTTTCAGAAGGTTGTTTCGAACAACAAACTGTCGCCATTAAAACAGTATCTCCATAAGATACCATTACAGAACCATTTGCTTGTTTTGCTACTTTCCCTGTCTCTACACATAAATCCTTACTACCAAAATTTTTACTTATTTTCATTATATTATTATTTAAACCTCTTTATTCTTTCATTTTATATTTATTTTCTTATATTTAACTTTTTAATAATGCTAAGATAATTATCATTATTTTGTTTTCTTACGTAATCTAATAATTTTCTTCTTCTAGAAACCATTGCAATTAATCCTCTTCGACCACTATGATCTTTCTTATTTTCTTTTAAATGATCTGTTATAGTATTAATTCTCTCAGTTAAAATTGCAATTTGACTTTGGCTAGAGCCAGAATCTATATCAGTACTACCATACTCTTTTATTAATTCTGCTGTTTTTTCTTTTGTTATAGACATTTATAACTCCTTTTAAACTTTAATAGATAAACAGTATTTTTTATCTCTCTTTAATTGTTTTGCTAAAAATTCAATATTTTTAAACTTTTTTTCTTCTCTTATATATTCAATAAAAAAGACTTTTACCTCTTTACCGTAAAAATCTTTATCAGTTTTGACCCTAAATATATGAATCTCAATTGTTTCTTCCTTGTTATTTGTTATAGTGGGCCTAAAACCTATATTACACATTCCAATATATTTATTTGAAGCTATTTCTAAATGAACAAAATAAACTCCAGAAATTGGGGTTATCTGACCTTTGTTTGAAGGTAAGATATTAATTGTAGGAAAATTTATAGTTTTCCCTAGCCCTTCACCTCTAATCACCTTACCTTTAACCGAATAAAATCTTCCTAACATATTATTAGCTTTTTCAATTTTTCCAGTTTTAATAAATTTTCTAATTAATGTGCTGGATATAATTTCTCGATTATTACCTTGTTTTGGGTTAACTATATGCAACTTAAATTCTTTGTTATTATATTTTTCTTTTAAAAAATTAATATCACCTTCTCTTTTGTGTCCAAAAGCATTATCATAGCCCATAACAACATCAGCAGGATTGAAAGACTGAATAATTTTAGTGAAGAATTTTGATGCGGACACAAAAGATAATTTTTTATCAAATTTTATAATTACAATAACATCAATTAAAGAATCTTCAAAAGAATTTATTATTTCTATTTTCTGATTTATGGATTCTAATAAATAATACTTCTTATCTTGCTTTTTGTTTAGAATAGTAAATGGATGAGGATCAAATGTAATTAAAATTTTTTTACTAGTATTTGATGATAAATAATCCATTTTTTCAAAAACTTTTTTATGTCCTAAATGAACCCCATCAAAAGAACCTATAGTTATAATTGAATCCTTGTATTTTAATTGATCTAATTTTGAATATGTCGTTGAGATAATAACCAAATTTTAAAATCCTCTGCACTAATAGATGCTTTCTTATCAAAACACCCAACCCTGTTTCTTGTTAAATTTTCAACATAAGCCTCCGTATCTAACTTATGTCCTATGTCTCTAGCTAATGACCTTATATATGTACCTTTTCCGCATAAAACCTTAATTTTAACAGAAGAATCATTATATGATATGAGTTCAATATCATAAATAAAAACTTTTCTAGGCTGTCTATTTACCTTAATACCCTTTCTTGCTAAGGAATATAGCCGTTTACCTTTATACTTTAATGCTGAATACATTGGTGGAATCTGGTCTATCTCTCCTTTAAAAAGATTTAAAACTTTATTAATTTTTTTACTATCTAAAGGTTCACATTCTTTTATCACTGTTACTTTTCCTGTAGAGTCTAATGTATCAGTTCTTTTACCAAATTTAATATCAACTAAATACTCTTTTTCAGAATCCATAATCCTACTAACTTGTTTAGTCATCTTTCCAGTACATAAAACCAAAACTCCTTCTGCAAAGGGATCTAAAGTTCCAGCATGACCAACTTTAAGAGGTCGAATAAAGGGCTTTAAATATTTAATAATATCATTGGAGGTCCAATCTGGCTTTTTCCATACAGAGACAATATATCCACTAGGATTATTCATCTAGATCTAAAAACATTCTATCTAATTTATCATAATATTCTATTGAGTTATCAAAATAAAATTTTATATCAGGAATATTCTTACTAGTAATTTGTTTACCAATTAAACCCTTGATAAACTTAGCTCTTTTATTTAATTCTTTAGTTAGATTATCTTTAGAAAGTTCATTATCAATAACAGTAAAAAAAATCTTAGCATTTCTTAAATCATTGGAAATATTTATTTTAGAAATTGTTACTATGCCACTACCCTCAAGATTGAAATCTCTTAGGATAAAATCACTTAGAATGATTTTTATTTCCTTACTTAATCTTTCACTTCTTTTGTAAGGTTTTTTCTTAAAATCCATAAACTAACCCAAGGTTCTTTTAATTTCCTTTATTTCATAGACCTCAATTATATCACCTTCATGAAAATCAGTAAAACCTTGCACTCCTATACCACACTCAAAACCTTCTTTTACTTCTGTAACATCATCTTTAAAACGCTTTAATGAGGTTAGAACACCCTCATGAAGTAATTCATCATCTCTTTTAACTCTAAGCATAGAATTTCGAACAACTTTACCAGATTTAATTGATGATCCTGCAATAATACCAAGCTTAGGTATTTTAAACTGCTGAAGAACATGAGCAATACCTGTGACTTCTTCAATCTTTTCTGGCTCTAAAAGTCCCTCTAAAGCAAGCTTAACCTCTTCAATAGCTTTATATATAATTGAATAGTTCCTAATATCAACTTCTAATTCTTTAGCTTTTAACTTAGCTTCAGGAGAAACTTTTACATTAAAAGCAATAATAACAGCTTGAGAAGCTGAAGCTAAAGTTACATCATTATCATTAATATTCCCTGTTGAACGATGAACTATTTTAACTGAAACCTCATTAGTTGAAAGAGACATTAAAGAATCACTAAGAGCCTCAATAGAACCATCTACATCACCTTTAATAATAATATTAAGTTCTCTTACTTTACCTAATGATATTTCCTTTCCAATTTGATCTAATGTAATTTTTCTAAATCTCCTTTGCTCTGCTTCTCTTTTTAATTGAGCTCGTTTTTGTGCAATATTTTTAGCTTCTCTATCATCTTTCATAACAATGAATTCTTCACCAGAATTAGGAACATCTGTAAAACCAAGAATTTGTACTGGATCTGATGGTAAAGCTTCCTCAATCCTTACGTTTCGTTCATTTAATAAAGCTCTTACTTTTGAAGATTGGGAACCACAAATAAAAATATCACCTACCTTTAATGTTCCTTTTTTAATAAGAACTGTAGCTATAGCACCTAAACCTTTATCTAAACGAGCTTCAACAACAGTCCCTCTTGCAGGTATATCTTGTCTGGCTTTTAAATCCAACAACTCAGCTTCTAAAGATATTTTTTCAAGCAATTCATCCATTCCTGTACCAACTTTAGCAGATATTTCTGCTGATTGTAATTTCCCACCCCAATCTTCAACTAAAATATTTTTTTCTGATAACTTTTGCTTGATTAAATTAACATCCGCTGATGGACGATCAATTTTATTAATAGCTATTATAATTGGAACATTTGCAGCTTGAGCATGATCAAAAGCTTCTATAGTTTGGGGCATAATTTTCGTTTCATCTGCAGCAACAACAATAACAACTAAATCTGTAATTTGAGCACCCCTTGCTCTCATAGCAGTAAAAGCTTCATGTCCAGGAGTATCTAAAAAAGTTATTTTTTTACCTGAACTAAGCATTACTTCGTAAGCACCTACATGCTGAGTTATTCCACCTGATTCTCCAGCAACTACATTTTCATTTCTAATATAATCTAACACAGATGTTTTTCCATGATCCACATGCCCCATTACAGTTATAATTGGAGGTCTAGGTACAGAATTTTCATGCCCACTATCATCCACATCCAAAATATCTAATTCAGAGCTTGAATCTTCAACTTTTTCTTCATGTATTTCAATTTCAAATTCATCAGCAACCATAATCATTGTTTCCATATCTAACCTTTGATTAATAGTCACCATTAAACCTAATGACATACATTCCATAATAACATCTTGAACAGGAATATCCATAGAGCGAGAAAATTCATCAACTGTTGAAAATTCAACTATATTAATAATTTTCTGTACATTTTCTTCATCAAGAATAATTTCTTCTTCTTTTTTACTTTTCTTTCTTTTTGAAACTTTCTTTGATAATTGAGAAATAGAGGTTTTTATTGCATCTGAGTCCTGTTTCTTTTTAGTAGTATTAATTCTATCTGCAATAGAAGATATATCTATTTTTTTTAATTTTCTTTTAGGTTTAATTATATCAACAGTAACTTTTTTCTCTGTCTTTTGAATATGAACCTTTGTAAGCTCAGACTTTTTTGTGTCTTCCTTAATTTGTTTTTTTGAGTCTTCAGATACTCCCTTTGTTTCTTTTTTCTCTTTTGTATCTGTAGGCTCTTGAACCTGTTCTATCTTATCATCTTCTTTAGTTTTAGTATTTTTAAATTCTCTATTTGTTTCATTAATATCAGAGATATCATTAGAATCCTGATTAGGATGAACAACGTTTAATCTTGCTTTTTCTTTACGTAATCTATCTACCGCACTCACATCTTGATAAAATTGCTCTAAAATTTTAGAATAAATCTCATTTGAAATAGATGACATTATAGTATATTTAGTACTATCTTGTGTTTTTAGAAAATCTATTATTTCAATATGCGAAATATTTAATTCTTTTGCTATATCAAATATTCTTCTAACTTTATTCATAATTTTATAATTTTACTTTTTATCTATTTTATTTTTTAATAAATCACTAATTTTTTGTAAACTTTTTTCACCAATCCCTTTAGTAGCCAACAATTCATCTTGAGTAGCATTTAAAAAATCAGAAAGAGTGTTTATGTTATTATTAGAAAAATTACTTGACTGAGTTTTAGTTATGCCTTTTATATCAGATAAAAGACTTTCATCAGAAACAATAGTTTTATCTTTTGAGCTAGTACCCTCATAATCAGACCTTTTTATAGATTCAATTGTATACCCTGTTACTTTAGATGCTAATTTAATGTTATGGCCATTTCTACCTATAGCGACAGCTAATTCTTCATCTTCAAATACTGCTACTGCATAAGGCTTTTCTTCATCCATATATAAATCATATGGTTTTGCTGGAGCTATTGCTCGTGTTATCAATACTTCAGGTCTTTCACTCCAATTTATAATATCTATTTTTTCTCCATTTAATTCTCTTACAATAGATTGAATCCTACTACCTCTCATACCAACACATGCACCTACCGCATCGATTCTTCTATCTGATGAATGAACAACTACTTTACTTCTATCTCCTGCAGCTCGAGCAATAGATTTAATCTCTATAATACCATCTTCTATTTCTGGTACTTCAATTTCAAATAATCTCTCAAGGAATTTATCGCTAGTTCTTGAAAGCCTTATTTCTGGTCCCTTAGCTGTTGAAGATATATCGCTTATCATTGCTCTAATAATTTCACCCCTTCTATATCTATCACTAGGCATTTGCTGATCTCTAGGTAATACCATTTCAGTATTTTCATGAATTACAAATATTCTATCTTTTTGAATTTGATGAACATTCCCAATAATAACTTCATTTGCTTTAGAGTTAAACTGCTGCAATATTGCTTCCTTTTCGATATTCTTAATTTTTTGCGCTAAAAATTGCTTAGCATGAAAAATTAATCTTCTACCAAATGATGCTGGGTTAATAATTTCTATAAATGGATCACCTATTGCTAAATCAGGCTCTATTTGTTGAGCGTCTTCTAAACTTATTTCATGAACACTATCAACAACTGATTTAACAATTATTTTTTCTTGATAAATCTCAATTTCACCCTTATCCATATTTACAATACAGCTAAAATTATTATTTTCTTCACCATATTTCTTATGCATTAAATTTACAAAAAGCTCTTCGATAATATAGCTTAAATTAACTGTTTCTATATCCTTATCTTGAGCTATAATCTTAAAAGCATCTATAATATCTTTATTTATCAATTTAAATTCCTTTCAAACTAAAATATTTGTTCATATAAAAAGAAAGAGGGTTCAAACGCCCTCTTTCAATCACATAAAATTATTAAATAATTTACTATAATTTCAATTTATTTTTTTAAAAGATTTTTTAATTTACTTAATGCAATACTATTTCTGTCTACCCAACTAGAAAATTGCTGATTTCTATTTAATGCAGAATTTTCTTTAGAGTTTTTAAATAACTGCTCTGCATTTTCAAATACTGATAAAGCATTATTAAACTCACCTAATTCAAAATAAATATTTCCTAATTTATAATTAGCATATCCCCTTTGAGCATCTGAGCTTGAAAATTTGACAGCATCATCATAATTATCTATTGATTTATTAAGTTCATTATTATCAGCATAATAATCACCTGCAACAAGATATGCTTGAGTTTTAAACCATTTATTTTCAAGTTTATTTTTTGCAATATTTATTTTATTAATCACTTCACTCTTTAGTGAATCAGAACTTTCATTATTAACAATAAAGGCAAAATAGTTAATATATTTAGATTTAGGGTATTCTGTATAAATTGAATCAATCTGTTGACTAAGCTTATCATTAAAATAATCAGGATCATTTAATCCATTATTAATTAATTGAAGCATAATTTCATCAACAGCTAATTTTGATTTTAATTCATATTCATTGTTTTTATTTTGATAATAAGTGATACCAACAACAATTATAACAATCAGAACTAGGACTAAAAATATACTACTAGTATTATTTTTAGAGAACTGTACAGCTGAAATTAATTTTTCTGCTACAGGGTCTTTCTTTAATTCTTCTTTTTTCATAAGTCTCCATTTTGTGTACCCTCGCCCCGAATCGAACAGGGATCCATTGCTTAGGAGGCAATTGTTCTATCCTTTTGAACTACAAGGGCAAGTAATTAATTAATACAAAAAAGCGTGATAATTTAAAAATTGCTACGATAGTAAACAATAACATGTTTTAAATCATTTTTTTGAAAGAAATAAAAATGGTAAAAAACCAAAGATTAAATAAAACAAAATATCTATAAAATCATAAGTTCCAGGAATGATACCATATAGTTGTAACACCTCACAAAAACAAGCAATTATAGAAATTATATAAGCATAATAAAAATTATTTTTATTAATATCATCAATCCATAAAAGTAAAAACATGCTAATCAAAGAATAAACCCATAAACCATCAGGAAAATTATATTTTATCCAAAAAGGTAGATTTATAAAAAAAATATCACTATTTCTTATATAATTCACAAAACCATCAAGCCCAATAAAAAATAACCAATTAAATATTATAATTTTATTAGATCTATAAACTATATAAATAAAAACTCCTAAAATAATTGGTAATATTATATTAAGAATTAGATGTAAATATTTATTTAATCTTATTTTCATAATTAAAATTAAAAATACTATATTAATATTTATTTTAAAATATCTTAAATTGATACAGAAGTGAGTATGTTGAAATTATCAGAACTTTCAAATTACAAAATAGAGTTTTACTTCTGCTCTTCAAAAGCAGGCCTTTCCATAATAGGATGAAGGAAACTTGAGATTTGTAGAGAGAACTCGTACCTATATATATATAAGGTTATCTGATAATCCATACTCACTTTTTTATTTGTTCCAAAAGATTAAGAATTATAGAATCCTTTGCGGACACTTCAAATTCAATATGTGTTTCCTTTTCATCTTTTTTTAAAATTTCACATTGATTATAAATTTGGTTAATAAGCTTTCCTTGTTGATAAGAAACACAAATCTTTTCTTGAATATTATTTTTATTAATTTTGCCTTTTATTGCTTGAATAAGTAAATCAATATTCATATTTTCATGTGCAGAAACAAACAAACACCCAGGATATGTTTTAGTTAATCTTTTTATTAAATAATTATCTTTTATTTGATCTATTTTATTAAAAACTATTAAATAATTTTTATCGGATATATTTAAATAATTAAGCACACTATCAATACTTTCTAAATGCATTTCAAATTCTACAGATGAAACATCAATAATTTTTAATAATAGATTGCTATCAGAAATTTCACCTAAAGTTGACCTGAAAGATGCTATTAAATTATCTGGGAGATTTCTAATAAAACCAACAGTATCACTTAAAATAAATGCACTATTTTTATCTATTTCAATCCTTCTAGTACTAGTATCTAAGGTAGCAAAAAGCTCATCTTTAATATAGGTTGTTCTATTTGAAACAACTCTCATGATAGTAGATTTTCCAGCATTTGTATACCCTACTAAAGAAACCTTAAAAATAGTATCTCTATTTTTTTTCTGAATTAAACGATTATTAGATATTTTAATTAATTCTTTTTTTAATTTTAAAATCTGATTTCTTACTAATCTTCTATCTATTTCTATTTGGGTTTCTCCAGGACCTCCTCTAGTACCGACACCTCCCATTTGTCTCTCAAGATGAGTCCATTGCCGAGTTAATCTGGGTAATAAATACTCAAGTTGGGCAAGTTTAATTTGGGTTTTAGATTCTTTTGTCTTTGCATGCTTATTAAATATATCTAGTATGATTCCAGTTCTATCTTTTATCATTATTTTATCTTTAAAATATGATTGAATATTTTTTATTTGACTTGGTGAAATATCATTATTGATAACTACATAATTACATTTTTGTTCAATAGCATACTCGTAAATAGTCTTTAACTTTCCTTTTCCTATATAAAATTTGGAATCAATTTTTTTTCTGTATTGAATAACCTTATCAATAACTGTTCCACCTAAAGTATTAACTAATCTTTCTAACTCATTAATTTGATATTGATTTTCTAATGATGGAGACCCAACAAATAACCCAATTATAATCACATTATCTTTTTTAAAGACTTTATTATTCTCTTGATGGTTTTGCATTTGATAAAATCATTTCTAAAAATAAAAGGATTAATAAAAAGTATATAAAATATTTAGTTAATTCATTATTAAATACAGAATTAAAATTATTACCTAGATACAAAGAGCTTGAATGATTAATAATATTTCCTGTTAAAGTGTCTCTAATAACATCAAGACTAAATTGATTATTAAAATTATCTATAGCATTAAATGAATATAAACTAAGAAAATTACCCTTATGTATTAAACCTTTAGTGGATTTACTTGAAATAATAGGATATTGGTTGTTATAAAATATTATAGAATCATTATTTAAATCTATTAACTTTAATCTGTCAGAGTGAAAATCTATTAAATTAAGCCTATGATTTAAATGTAAATTATTTTTTGAATAATCTATTTTTTCATTTAGCGTTATAGAATAAAGAAATGGTGCTGAAAAAAATGAATCTGAATTAAAAAGATTATTACCACTATTTATAATAAAACCAAATAAATCAAAATGTCCTTCCCCTAAATTGAATCTACTCCAAATCGAATTATCTCTATTAATTTTAAATTTTGAAGTTATATTTGGTCCGTGAGTTACATTTAATTCATGATAGAAATAATTATATAATTTTAATTTTTGATCTATAAAATCTTGATATTCTAATCTAATATTATCATTAAACTGGATTGTATCATAACCATCTACAATATTATTAACATATGAACTTTCTACAACTAATGAATCACTAATATTGAATATATATTTACTTTTCTGAATATCATTTTTATTAGGAAATAAAATTATTTGTGAATCTTTATTTTTAAAAAAATTACTTATAATTGATTGGTCTGTATTCTCAAATATCTCGTACCCTAAAAATATAACAATATCTTTATTGTTGATTATATCTGAATATTTATTAATTCCATCTCTATATATATAATCAATACTAAAAAAATTTGTATCTATATTGTCTGTAATGATTTGAAATGAATTTAATATTGATTTAAGATACTTCTGATCATCTAAATCATTATAAATGACAGAAGCATTTATTTTCTTAGGTATATCCATGATATAGGAATAATAATTATCTTCTAATCTGTTATCTACCCAATCATTTTTCATTTCTAAATCTTCTAATTTAAATAAAATTTCAGAAAAGTATTCTGGTTTTAATTTTATAGCAATTGTATCTACAAAAGAAGAATTAGCTTCTAAATTGATTTTTTCAGTAAATAATGGGATTTGTTGATTTAAAATCAATTCAGAATTATATTTATAAATATTTTTATAAACTGAAAGATAAAAACTTGATTGCTGATTAAATTTATTACCAATAATTACTTTATAATAAAATACACCATCATCATTATTTAATAATTTTACCTTAGATATATACTGATTGTTAACAATGCTAGGCATATAATGATAAAAAATAGAATATTGATTATTGACAGCATCTAATAACTCTTTAGATTTATTAACAAATAATCTATTTGAATTTGAAAGAAGGTGAACATGATTAATATAATCTTCCTCTGTAATTAAAAAATCATCCATAGGATTGAATTCATAAATCTTTGAATCAATAAAGGAAAATTTAAAATCATGAGAATTAAATCCATCAAATATTATACCTTTATTTAAAGTTGCAATTCTTAATTTGCTTTTTAAAGGATATTTTTGACAAATATTATTCAAAATTTGGTCTATTAAATGTAATCTTTCTTTACCATCTGTAATCCCATATTTATTTGAAAATGAATCATCAATAAATATATAATTAATAATTTTACTATTAGAGCTACTAACAGATGTAGCCCAATTATCTAAATGCGGTCTCATTATAATTACTAAAATAATTATCAGTATTAAAGTTCTTAAAATTAATAACAAAATATTAAGAAGTTTAATTCTATTAATTTCACTTGTTTTTAAAGTAAGTAAGTGTTTTATAGAACTGAATTTTACAACTCTATAATTTCGTCTATTAATTAAAAAAATTAAAATTGGAATCGTAGGTATAAACCAAAAAAATAAAGGTAAAGGGTTTAAAAAACTCATAGAAAATACTGTAATAAAATAGCTGAGCAAATTGGAATAGTTAAATTATCATTAATTCTATAAACTGAAAATAATTCTACAAATGTGATTGAAATAGAAATAAATATTAATGCATATAAATTTAGATTAACTGAAAAAATACTAAGAATTATTATAGTAGATAATAAAAAAGCAAATGAGCCTTCTAAAGTTTTACCATTGTATATTTTTGTATTTCCATATCTAATCCCAATAAGAGCTGCAAAAGAATCTGAAATGCTCATAATTAATAAAGAGGATATGATTATTGAAATATCTTGAAAAAAATACACTGTAATTAAACAGCCTAACAAATAATAACTTGCTCCTGTAACATTATTCTTTTCTTTCTCAACACTTCTTGTAACCCTATCAAATAAAGATGAATAAATTTTTTCAACAATAGAAATATAATGTCTTGTAAAATCTAGAAATATAAATGTAATGGTTATTGGTAATAGAATTATTAAAAGAGTTTCTCTTTCAATAAAAAATAATGATAAAGGAATTATAGAATCAAATAAATGTATTATTTTTCTTAAAAATTCATCTTTATATTTTAATTGATTATCTATTTTCAAGCTCCTCAAACCTACCAATAATATCTGGAGCCTTATAAAGTCCAGATCCTACTATAGTTACGTCTACACCCGTATCATACACTTTATCAATTGTTTTTAAATTAACTCCTCCATCGACACCTAATGTAATTTTGTTTCTACAATGATTATCAATACACATCTCATGAGTCAATTTCATTTTTAATAGAGTTTCTTCTATAAATCCTTGGCCACCAAATCCTGGAGAAACAGACATAATTAAAATATAATCAAGTATATCAAGATATTCCTCTAAAACTTCATGGCATGTTTCAGGTTTTATAGCTAAGCCACATTTGACATCTCTTTTTTTAATTGCTTCCAAATCTTCTCTTATATTATTACTTGCTTCGTAATGAAAAATTAATGTATCTGAACCTGCATCTATAAAATCATCAAAATAATTTGAAGGGTTATCTATCATTAAATGAGTTTCAAGATGTAAATCTGTCAACTTTCTAATTGCTTTAACTATAAATGGTCCAAATGTAAAATTTGGAACAAAATGTCCATCCATACAATCAATATGCAATCTTTTTGCACCCGCTTGTTTTACTATATCTATTTG
>JAAZYZ010000079.1 GCA_014239355.1 Fidelibacterota bacterium | reverse complement strand
GGTATCATGTTAATGTTTTATTATAGACCAACGGTTGAATATGCCTTTACTGATATTATAGATTTGGGAGAGCAGGCACCATTAGGAATTATGAGGGAATTACATAGATGGGGAGCTCATGCTATGGTATTAACTGTATGGTTACATATGTTAAGAGTATTTATGACAGGGTCATATAAACCCCCTAGAGAATTTAATTGGGCCGTAGGAACTATTTTAATGACTTTAACAATGTTTTTAAGTTTTACAGGTTATTTATTGCCTTGGGACCAATTAGCTATTTGGGCTATTACAGTTGGAACTAATATGGCAAGAGCTCATCCTTTTATTGGAAGTGAAGGTCCTGGAGCCTCCCTACTTACAATTGGGGATTTAAATTTAGTTACAGCGTCTTCTGATGTACGGTATGCTCTTTTAGGGGGACGATTTGTAGGAGAAGCGACTCTATTAAGGTTTTATGTATTACATTGTATTTTAGTTCCATTTATAGCAATGATTTTTATGGCAGTTCATTTTTGGAGAATAAGGAAAGATGGAGGAATATCTGGCCCATTATAGTGGTTAGATAATTACAATTATGATTCAAGCATTTAAAGAGTTTGTTAATATTGTTTCTGAACCAATAATATCATTTACTTTTATAACTATATTATTTCCTTTTTTATTTCCACCTACTGATTGGTTTGATAAAATACATCGAAAACTTGGCCTACATTATATATGGACCAATACCGGAGGTTATATTCTATTTATAATGACCACCTTATTTTTTTATTTAGGATATGCAGACCCATATTTTAGTGTTATTTTGAATAAACCTGATAATTTTCCTATTATTTTAATGGCATATTCAATGCTGTTTGTTATATGGTATTCCATGAAAAAAGCATATATTAATGATGCAAGGCTTGATAAAGGTAAAAAACCAAGAGAATACAATGATCCAGAAGATAAAGTTTTAGTTTGGCCTGATTTAGTATATATTGAGTTTATTGCTTTATTAGTATTCATGGCACTCTTAACAGTTTGGTCTATAGTTTTAGCTGCACCTTTAGAAGAGCCAGCTAATGCTGCTGCCACACCAAACCCATCTAAAGCACCATGGTATTTTTTAGGGTTACAAGAAATGTTAGTTTATTTTGATCCCTGGATTGCAGGGATTGTATTTCCAATATTTATAATTTTAGGTATGTGTGCAATTCCATATATGGATATCAATAAAAATGGAGATGGATATTATTCATTTAAAGAAAGAAGAGTAGGAATTTTTATTTTTATGTATGGCTGGGTTGCTTTATGGTTATACCTTATTGTTATTGGAACATTTTTTAGAGGGCCAAATTGGAATTTCTATGGACCTTTTGAATGGTGGGATCCACATAAATTAGCAGTATTGAATAATGTTAATTTATCTGAATATGTATGGGTGTATATGCTAGGTCAAGAGACTCCAAGTAACATTTTAATGAGAGAATCTGTTGGGTTTATATTAGTTTTTGCCTATTTATTTGTTTTACCTCTTTTTTTAAGCCAAACACTCTTAAAGAATATGTATAAGGCATATGGCCCAGTACGTTATGCATCTTTATGTATCTTTGGCCTTACTATGCTATCATTACCAATTAAAATGTTTTTAAGGTGGACAATTAATTTGAAATATATTGTTTATATACCTGAATGGTTTTTTAATATTTAAATCGGAGCTATTTTTTGGATTATCAAAACGACGAAAGATATTGGGATATAAATTTATTAAACAAGTGGTTTGTATTTGCAGCTATTGTGTGGACCTTATCTATGGTATGGATGTTTATTGATGATAATGATGATGAGTTTAAATATTACCAAAGTGAATATTATTCTATTTTAAAAGATCAGACTGAATCAGATTATAATAAATTATATGAAGAAGTATCAGATATAAAAAACCAATTAGAATTAGATTTAGAGTCCAAAAAGTTAATACTAAATTCACAAAAAGATTTAATCCAAAGCATTAATGATTCTATTCAAAAAATAAAAGATAAGTATGCTAAAGTAACTATTGATTGGAAAGCATTAATTGTAGAAGTTGATGTTGCAAAGTATTTAGTTGAAAAAGAAAAAGCAGAACATAAATATAATGAAAAATCAGAATCAACTTTAAGTTTTAATTCATTAATTAGTAAGAAAAAGAAGCTTAAACAAGAAAAAGAATCATTAGAAATTTCTATAGCCAATTTTAATTCTATGATTGAAAACTTAAATAAAGAGGTTAAAGTTGCAGAGGCTAAACGAAACCGTGAACTTAAACGTTTAGACTTATTATCTAATCAACTCATAAAATTAGATCGTGATAAAATGACATTGGGAAATCAAATTGCTGATATAGTACGTGATTTACCTATTGTTGATTTTCTAGATCCAAAATTAGAGGTAAAGCAAACAGTTGTTTCAGATGTTAAGTATGATGTTAATTTTGCTAAAGTTGCAACTGTAGATCGTTGTATTAGTTGTCATATGGGCATTGAAGAAGGCAAGTTTGTTAATCAAGAACAACCATATGCAGCTCATCCTAATTTAGATTTAATTGGCTCATCCTCATCACCTCACCCATTTAATGAATTTGGTTGTTCAAGTTGTCACTCTGGTAGAAGCAGAGGGACAGGATTTTCCTCAACAGTTCATATGCCTTTTGATAGTGAACAAAAAAAAGATTGGCAAGAAAAGTATGATTGGGAATTGATGCATCATTGGTTACAACCAATGCTTCCATCTGAGTATAGCCAAGCGGGATGTTTTAAATGTCATACAAAGCAGCCTTATTTAGAAGGAGCCGATCAATTACAATTAGGAATTTCTTTAATCAAGAAGAATGGTTGTAATGCATGCCACCATATTGAAGCAATACCTAACGATTATGATGTAGGTCCAGATTTAACAAGAGTATATGAAAAGTTTGATAAAGATTGGACATTTAAATGGATTAAAAATCCACAAAGTTTTAGATACAATACTATGATGCCACATTTTTTTGAGCAAGACAATAATTCTTCTCCTGAAATGATTAATAGAAATAATGCAGAAATTTATGCAATTACAGAATTTTTATATAAAGACAATCAATATAAAGCATCAAACGATTATGATTATTTAGGAAATTCAGAAAATGGTCAGACTTTAATAAATGCAATTGGTTGTATGGGTTGTCACCAAATCGATCAAAACATAGCAGATTATAATCCACAGACTGATGAATATGAATTTTATTTATCTAAATATGGTTATGATCTAGATGAAACATCAAATCATAATTTATTAGATCAACAAGGACCAAATTTAATTGGGTTAGGTTCTAAAGTATCTGCAAAATGGCTATATGAATGGTTAAAAGATCCAAAAAATTATTGGAAAAAAACTAGGATGCCTAATTTAAGGTTATCTGATCAAGAAGCAAAAGATATTACAGCATATTTAATGTCACTTAAAAATATGGAATTTGAAAATCAAGATATTCCTATGTTAAGTGAGAATACTTTTAAAGATGATCTTGAAGATATCGCATTTAGTTGGTTAAGTAAATCATTCAATTACATGGATGCAGAAGAACAATTTAATTCTTTAAAAGCAACAGGTCAAATTACTGATTATGTTGCTGACAAAGCTATTCGTTATTATGGATGCTATACTTGTCATAATATGGATGGATATGAAGATGCAAAACCAATAGGTGCAGAATTAACATATGTTGGTTCAAAAACATTAGATAAATTTGATTTTGGACATATTCATGATATCCAACATACAAATTTTAGTTGGATTAATCAAAAATTAGCAAATCCTAGGATTTATGATAGAAGTAAGGTTATTGACCCAGAAGATAAATCACGAATGCCTAATTTTTATTTAACTCAAACTGAAATTGAAGCTATTACAACGGCTTTATTAGGTCTTACTAATACAGAAATTGAAAATACTAAATTGGCTGATTTAGATAAAAGTGAATTAGAATTAACAGGGTATAAATTAATCAGACAATATAATTGCTATGGATGTCATGAGATTTATGATGAAGGGGGCAGGATAGCAGATACTATTAAAGAAATTTTACCTGAGAATCTTCATGCTGAGCATAGAAACTATGCTCCTCCAAGTCTTTATTCTGAAGGATCAAAAGTACAATCAGATTGGTTATTTTCTTATTTTCAAAATCCAATTACTATAAGACCAAATTTACAGGTTAGAATGCCATCATTTAATTTAAGTGATGATGATTGGAATGCGATTATTGCAGCATTTAAAGATATGGAAGGTAATGATTTATCATATGAATCAACACATATGGTAGATAAGAGTAACAAAAAATATAAGCAGGGATTTGAATTAGTATCTGATTATGGTTATTATGATTTAGAACAGGACATTTGGGTTGATGCATTTAATGAAGGCTCAAGATGCTATGTATGCCACTTTGAAGGAGAAGTTCCCCCTGGTAAGGATTTTGATATTTCTAATCCATTAGTTTGGGCTCCTAATCTTGCGTTATCCAAAGAAAGATTAAGGCCTGAATGGATTAAGGAATGGTTGCGTAACCCTCAGCATTATATGGAATACACAAAGATGGTTGCTCCAGCATTGTATAACAAATGTCCTGAATGTTTAGATGATAAGTTGTCAGACAATCAATACCTTGATCTTAAAAATATATCGGATAACAAAGATAATTTAAGTTGGAGGTCTGGATCTGAAGCAGATTATAGATTAGAAGCAATTACAGATTGGATTTTTTCTATTGAAGGCCCAACAGATATTTCTAATGTTATTTCAGATTATTTTAAACAAAATGGGTATAAACATTTTGAAGAAGAGGAAGAAGATGACGATGATTGGTAAACTTTTAATCTAGCCCGTAAGCATTTAGTTGACTTTTAATATTTAACTCTACTTCTTTTGGAAGCCAAGAATCTCCTCCATAACTTTCAATCAACATTCCATTTGGACTTATTAATAAAGATTTTAATGTGTGATTAATATCTCTAGCATCACCTTCATCAATACCACTAAAGCCTAATCCAGCTTCCATAGTTAATTTTAAAATATTTTCCTTAAAACCATAACTAGATAAGAAATGAATGTTATTATAATCTTCAAATATATTACCATATGCTTTTTTAAGAATGTTTGGGGTATCATAATTATAATCAAAACTAATAATAATAAATTCAATATTTGAATCATCTTTAAATTGATTTACTAGATATTGGTTTTTTAAAATTACAGCTGGGCAAAAATTAGGCATTGGGCATCTAGAGAAAATAAATGAAATAAATTTTAATTTTCCATTAAAGACATTTAATGCTAATTCATTTCCATCTAGATCTAAAAATTTAAAATCAGATATTTTTTCACCTACTTGTATTGTTTCATCTTCTTCAAAAAAATCATCAAACACTTCATCTTCGGTTAATTCTCTATGTCCTACAATTTCAATTTGATCCACCCAAGTTTTAGCAGGCGAATTTTTTTGTTCTAAAATATAAAAATTAAAATTCAGGCTATCTCCAATTGAATAGTTATCTAAATTTATAGAGGGTTTAATATTAAACATCATTGTCATTTCCATCATAAATCCAGGGACTTCATCATGTTTAATCATCATTTTATTTTGTTCTTTAAACACATCGATTACAATACCCTTAAATGGATACATTATAGGTTTTTGTTTATTTTCTCCACAGGAAAAAAGAAGAATTAATAAGAATAAGAGTATTTTATGCATATGTATTAGATAAAGAGCCAATCAAAAATATTGTTTGGCTCTTTACAAGATAAGTATTATTTCTTTTTTGCAGGTCTTTTAAATGATTGAATTCCAGCATCAACAGATTTATCTGCTACAGTTATTGTTTGTTTATAACCTTCATCACTACAATATCCAGCTTCTTTCATGCTTTTATCCCATTTTTCATGCCAAAAACATAATTCATATTCTCCAGCTTCTAATCCATTTAAATCTATTTCATAACTCCCATCTGCATCTGTAACACCCCAATATGGATGATCTAATACAACAACCCAAGATTTCATCCATGGATGAACATCACATTTAATATAGAATGGATTTTCACTTTTATTAAACTTTTTAGTTGACGGATCAGATTTGGCTGGCATTGCAAAATTAAATGGACTGTTAACTTCTGACATAGAATGGATATTATGTAAAGTTTTATCGCTATTTTTAATTAATAGATTTTGACCTTGCATTATTCCTGTAACATGGGGGACATATTTACATCCTACTTGATCTATTTCTACAGCAGTTGTTGGTATTTTTGCAGAATGTTTTGGATTATTAACCCAAACCATCACATTTTGCATATAATTCTCTTTATTAATTAGAAAGCTTTCATTAAATGAAGGCCCACTATGAGATTTTCCACAAATTGGGTCAGCGTTCATATTAACTTTTTTAGGTCTGGGGGCTTTGCCTTCATATTGCACTTTACCCATTATTTTGGTGGTAGAAGTTTCCTCTCCTTCTGAGACTTTTGCCTTAACCTTCACTTCCACCTCAACCTCAATATCTGAAGCCATAACTAATGATATGCTAAATACTAATAAAAATAAACATTTATTTTTCATGATTTTATCCTTTTATTTAAAAAATAATTAAAATTTATTATTTAAATTTAAAGTAGTTTTTATTAATCAATCAACAATATTAGTTTTTATTATGTGGACATTAGTTATTATTAGTCATGTTTTAATGTTTATTTCATTTGGAATGCTTTCATTTTCTGCATTTAAAGGACACTTTATACCCTCTATTAGTGGGGATATTACATTAAGTTCATATTCAATTGCTGCAATTATGGTGTATGTATTTACGCAATCTATAATTTTTTTTCTTATTATAACTATTAACAAAAATATGAATACTATAATTGTAGAAAATGATTTAACAATCACAAATAACAATTATAAAAAATATAAAAAACAAATGCATATTCATACTTCTTCAAATATATTATTTATTTCGACTTTAGCAATTTTGTTTGGCGCTGTTCATACAGGTTTAATGAATGAATTTATCCATAATTTTTTATTTATAATTGGTGTTATTCACTATGGGTATGTAATTAAAATTCAGTATTTTTGTTTTAAAGAAATTAGTGAAATAATTACTCGTATAAATAAGTTAACTATTAGTAAATTATCAGATGGTTAAATATGTATTATTTAGCAAAATTTTTTGAATTAATTGGCATGGGTGTTTTATTGTATTGTTTTTACATATACTTTCCAGACCCAATGTCATATGAATTACTTGCGTATGGTTCTAGTTTTTTTATAGCAGGTTGGATTATTGAGAAATTTTTACTCAAAGGATAAAATGGATTTTAAAGTAGAAGATCATTTAAAAGCAGTTCCAGAATTACCGGAACTTATTAGGTCTAAAAAAAATAGACCTCCTAAAATGGCAGTTGTTGATGAAGATAATTGTACAGGTTGTTCTGCATGTGTTCCTTTTTGCCCCGTTGATTGCATTGAGCCTGTTCCAGAAGACAAGTATAATGATGCATCCATTCCACCTGTGCAAGTTAGATGGAACGAGTGTATAGGGTGTCAAGTATGCGCTAAAGTATGCGATAAATTAACTTGGAATGCTATTAGAATGATACCTACCAATGCTTTTGAAGAAAGATATAATTTTACTGTAGATAAAAAAATAGATAATGGACAAATATGAGTCACGATAATCATCAAGAATCATTCATCAGAAAATATATTTTTTCAATTGATCATAAATGGATTGGTATACAGTATGGTGTAACTAGCATGTTATTTTTACTTTTTGGCTTTGCATTAATGATGGTTATGCGATATCAACTAGCATACAACACTAATACTGGCTTAGAAAAAGATTTAATTTCTCCGGATATGTACAATGCGTTAGGTGCTATGCATGGTACAATCATGGTATTTTTAGGTGTCGTTCCTATGGTAGTGGGGGCTTTTGGGAACTATTTAGTTCCACTGCAAGTAGGAGCTCCTGATATGGCTTTTCCTAAACTTAAT
>JAAZYZ010000078.1 GCA_014239355.1 Fidelibacterota bacterium | reverse complement strand
CTTCCGCCTATCTCAATAAAGTTGATGGAGCTGGCTATATAGAAAAATATGACTTTAGCTTTATGCCTGGTTCAGGGCCATATGAATATGATCGTGAAAATTCTAAAAAAGGAAATGAAGGTTATATTATTATGAAACGGAGAGATAATTGGTGGGCAAAAAATAGCCCTGATAATATAGGAATTTATAATTTTGATAAAATTAAATTTATTTTTATTGAAGATGAAAATCAACAGGTCATTAGTTTCTTTAATGGAGATTATGATATCTACCCATGGTCTAGAGCTCAATGGTGGGTAGAAAGATTTAATAATGAAAAATATAATGAAATTAAAAATGGATGGGTCCAAAAAATTAAAATATTTAATTTTCTACCAAAGGGACCTTCAGGTATAGTTTTTAATACACAGAAAAAACCTTTTGATGATATTAGAATCAGAAAAGCTTTTACACATCTTTTTGATGTTGATAAATTAAATAAAAGATTATTTTTTGATGAATATGTTAGATTAAATACATATTTTTATGGAACTCCTTATGCAAACCCTAGAAATCCAATGCTTGAATTTAATCCTCAAGCAGCTTTAAAATTGTTAAATGATGCTGGTTGGGTACGTAAAGAAGGTGAGCAGTGGCTTACAAATTCAAATAATGAAATATTTGAATTTGAATTTCTAATTGCTCCAGGTGGAGATAGAATATATACTACTTACCAAGAAGATTTAAAAAATGTTGGTATTAAAATGAATTTCAAACAAGTTGATGGTTCTACAAAATTTTCAAAAACTATGAAAAAAGAATATGAAGTAACATCACAAGGCTGGACTGGAGGATTTTTCCCTAGCCCTGAAGGTACAATGCATTCAAAATATGCTGATGAGGTAGAAGTAACAAATATCACATCAATGGCCTACCCAGAACTTGATAAATTAATAGAAGCTTATAATGCTGAATGGGATGCTAAAAAAAGAATTCCACTAGCACATCAAATTGATAGTATTGCTGTAAACTCATTTCACTATGCACTAGGTTGGACATCACCATATGGTGCTAGAATGCTTCACTGGCATAAATTTGGAATGCCTGAATCTGGAATTACTTATGTAGGTGATTGGAGAACTCCCTTATCTCATTGGTGGATAGATTCATCTAAAGAAAATACATTAAATATTTCTAAAGAAAATAATACAAGCTTACCTATTCAGCCTGCAATTATAGACCACTGGAATAGAATAAAATAAATCTATGTTTGATTATATAATTAGACGATTGTTACTTATGATCCCTGTTTTTTTTGGAAGTACTTTGCTCGTTTTCTATATCTTGCAATCTGTCCCTGATGGCCCATTTGAACAAGCAGTTAAACAAATTAAAATGGCACAGATGCAAAGTGGCGAAGGAGGTGCTGCAACAGGTGGGAGTGAAAATAATTCAATGGAAATATCTGAAGATGTATTAGAGAAAATGAGAAGACAGTATGGTTTAGATAAACCTATTTGGAAAAGATACTTTATTTGGCTTGGCCTTTCTGAAAAAGAAATTGAATACAAAGAAGTAGAATGGGGAGTGCCTTTTAGATATACAATCAAAAACTTAGGCCAAGGAAAATATGCTCCGGTGTCTCTACAGCAATGGATGATAGTTGATTTGGAAGATAATGGTAACTATAAAATTTATCAAGGCAAGCAGGGAACAGATTTTGAATGGAATGAAAATTATCAAACCTTACCAGATGAAGATGAATTTTGGAATCTAATTGATGAGGATAACTCAAATTATAATGAAAGTTATTTAGCACAATCAAACTGGAAATTAGTTAAAGTTATGGAAGATGATATGGTAGGTATTTCTCTTAAAAAAAGACAAGGAATTTTTACGGGATATTTAGGCCATTCAGACAAACATAATGAAAGTGTAGGAACTTTAATATGGAATAGGCTACACATATCTGCATTCTTGGGACTTACTGGATTTTTATTAACTTATTTGGTTTGTATTCCTTTAGGAATTATGAAAGCATTAAGACACGGATCAAAGTTTGATACAACTTCAAGTTTTATAGTTTTCTTGGGCTATTCAATTCCTCCATATGCACTAGCCGCAATGCTACTATCAGTATTTGCAACCACTAATGTTTTTGATGCCCCAATTTTACCAAGTAGAGGGTGGAGACCTGAAGATTGGGAAAATTTAAGTCTTTTTGGGAAGTGGATAGGCCAAATAAAACATGCTTTTCTACCTATTGTTGCATATATGGCAGGCTCTTTTGCAACATTAACAATATTAATGAAAAATTCTCTAATGGAAAACTTAAGTCAAGATTATGTAAGAACTGCTTTTGCTAAGGGGTTAACGGAGAAAAAAGTAATATTCTTTCATGCAGTACGAAATTCTTTAATCCCTTTAGCTACAGGTATTGGCGGTATAATAGGAGTTTTTCTGGCAAGCTCATATCTCATTGAAAAAATTTTTGCTATAGATGGAATTGGGCTATTAACATTTAAAGCAATAGGGACTAGAGATTATGGAATAATAATGGGGTTCCTGGTTATTGGAATCTTTATAAGATTATTTGGTAATCTGATTTCTGATTTATGTTATGCACTTATTGATCCAAGGATAAGGTTTAAATAATGAAAAAGAATTTGTCCGAATCAATTTTTGAAAAAAGAATCAAAAGATTTAAATCAATTAAAAGAGGATATTATTCTCTTATTGCAATTATATCTTTATACGTAATGTCACTATTATCACCTATATGGATTAATGATAAACCATTAATGATTCGTTATGCAAATAATCAATACGATAATGGCGAAAAATTTGAAGATATAAATAATAATGGAGCTTGGGATTTAGAAGAACCTTTTAATGATAAGGTTAAATATTTTTTTCCTGCTATTTGGGACCTACTTGATTTTATTCCAGGGATATCATATCCAATATATGAATCAAAATATTTTAATCAGGCTATAACTAAATTTGAAGCTGATTTTAGGTTGTTAGATGCATCATGTGAAAAAGAAAACGATGGCAATTATGTGATTATGCCTCTTTACCCATATCATCCCCATGAAGATTTAAAAGATGATCTTGATGAAGAATACGAAGATTTGAATAATAATGGAATATATGATAAAGGTGAAATATTTATTGATCAGAATAATGATGGGATGTGGAATGAAAATAACCCTCCAACAAAACCAGATGGATTTGGTGGGCGTCATTTACTTGGTACAGATAATACTGGAAGAGATTTATTTGCGAGAGTTATAGATGGATTTAAAGTCTCCATTACATTTGCGGTAATTTGTACTTTCTTATCTTACTCTATTGGAATTATTATTGGAGGAACACTTGGCTATTTTGGAGGTAAAGTAGATTTATTTGGTGTGAGAATTATGGAAATATTTAGTGCTCTCCCATTCTTATTTATTGTAATGATTCTATCTGGTTTTATGCAACCTAATTTATTTATTCTAGCATCAATTTTAGTGTTTCTATCTGGCTGGATAGGAATATCTTATTTTATAAGAGGTGAATTTTATAGAGAAAAAGCAAAAGATTATGTGTCTGCGGCTGTTTCAATGGGAGCTTCAAATAGAAGAGTAATGTTTAAGCATATTCTTCCAAATGCTTTAACTCCAGTTATTACATTCGGACCTTTTGCTATTATTGGTTATATTGGATATCTTAATATGCTTGATCTATTAGGATATGGACTTCAACCACCTGCAGCAAGCTGGGGAGAAATTTTAAAACAAGCTTTAGAGAATTTAGATAATTGGCATATGTTAATATTCCCGATCATAGCCATGACTATTACACTTTTTATGATCACATTTATTGGTGAAGCTATAAGAGAAGCCTTTGATCCTAAAGTATACTCGAGATTAAGATAATGAATAAAAAATTAATCGAAGTTAAAAATTTGAAAACATATTTCTATACTGAAGCAGGAACCGTCAAAGCTGTAAATAATGTATCATTTGATATCTATGAAGGTGAAGTGCTTGGTATTGTAGGAGAATCTGGTTCTGGAAAATCAGTTACCTCTCTATCTATTAATAGATTAATCCCTAATCCTCCAGGTGAAATTGTAAGTGGTGAAGTTCTGTATAAAAATAAAAATTTACTTGATCTATCATATGATGAAATGCGAAATGTGCGTGGTAGAGATATTGCCATGATATTCCAAGAACCTATGACTTCACTCAATCCAGTTTTAAAAATTGGCGTACAAATGAATGAAGTGCTAATTAAACATGAAAATTTATCTGAAGAACAAGCAACAGAACGTAGTATTGAAATGTTAACTGCTGTTGGAATTCCTGAGCCAGAACAACGAATTAATGAATATCCCCATCAATTTTCTGGAGGTATGAGACAAAGGGTAATGATTGCAATGGCACTTCAATGTAATCCTAGTTTATTAATAGCTGATGAGCCTACAACTGCTTTAGATGTTACCATTCAAGCACAAATTCTTGATTTAATGATGGACTTAAAAGATAAAAGAAAAGAAGCTGCTATTTTACTAATAACACATGATTTAGCAGTCGTTGCAGAAACTTGTGATAGAATAATTGTTATGTATGGAGGAGAAGTGCAGGAGATTGCCTCAGTAGATGAATTATTTAAAAACCCTTTACACCCTTATACAAAAGCTTTAATGAAATCCATCCCACATTTAGATACTAAAGCAAAAAGATTATATGCTCTTAGAGGGATGGTCCCTTCATTTATTGATATGGGAGATGAATGTAAATTTTGTAATAGGTTTGATCCTGAAGATTGTGCCTGTAAAGGAACAAAATTAAGCTATGAACTATTTGAAGCAACACCTAATCACTTTGTTAGATGTAATAAGGACTTACTAAATGAGTAAGCCAATTTTAAAAATAAAAAATTTAAATGTAGAATATCCACTGTTTGGAGGTATTTTACAAAGGGAAGTTAGTTGTGTACACGCAGTTAAAAATTTATCTATTGATATTCCAGAAGGTCAAACTGTAGGTATTGTAGGAGAATCTGGTTCTGGAAAATCTACTCTTGGAAAAGCAATTTTAAATGTATTAAATCTCACAGCACCTGATGTCCGTATTAATGGTGAAGTTTTACTACATGAAGATGGCGATTATACTGATATTATGTCTCTATCAACAAAAGAATTGATTAAGTATAGGCCAAAAATGCAAATGATTTTTCAAGATCCATTTTCATCATTAAATCCAAGAATGATTGTAAAAGATATTATTAGAGAACCCTTAGATATTCACACATCTTTATCAAAAAATGAAAAAGATGAAAAAGTAAGATGGCTATTAAAAAAAGTTGGTTTGTCAGTAGAGCAAGAAATGAGATATCCGCACGAATTTTCTGGTGGACAAAGACAAAGAATTGGAATTGCACGTGCTTTAGCAACTGAACCAAAAATTATTATTGCTGATGAACCCGTATCTGCTTTAGATGTATCTATACAGGCTCAAGTCATAAACTTAATGATGGATCTTCAAAAAGAATTTAATTTAACAATTCTATTTATAGCGCATGATTTATCTGTGGTCAAGCATATTTCATCACAGATTGGAGTAATGTATCTAGGGAATTTAGTAGAATCTGGAGATTCAGAAACTATTTTTAAAGAACCACAACATGATTATACTAAAAAATTACTTAAGGCTATACCAATTCCTGATCCAAAAAATAGAGAAGACCGAAAAAAACAAAGACTTGAAAAATAAGATTTTATTTTACTTTTCTCAAATCGTATAACTGCCCCGCTGTTTCAATAATTGCATTTTCAATATTACGAGGTTTCCATTTTAAAATATTAATCGCATTATTTGGTTTTAAATTATATTTAATACCAAGTCTATCTGTAATTAATCTTACTTCCTTATCAAATAAGGAAAATAATCTAATCAAAAAATTTGGAGCAGTATATTTAGGTGCTTTTACAAAATTATTTTTTCTTAAAATTTGAGCAAGCTCTGAATACCAAATTGTCTTAGAAGATAAAAGAAACCTTTTCCCTACAGCATTTTTATTTAACATCGCTTCAATATGCATATCAGCTACATCTTGGACATCTACAAGATCAATTCCAAATTGAGCAGAAAATGGCATTGACCCATCTAATAATTTACTAATTGCTAAGTTAGATCCTCCGACATCATGAGATAATGAAGGACCAATAACTACAGTAGGATTAATAGTGCATACTTCTATTTTTTGATCTTCATCTAAACTTTTAATATAATCCCATAAGGCCATTTCAGCTTTCGTTTTACTGATATTATAAGGATTTAAATCTGGATTGTCTAAATCTGTCCAATCATTATCATCAAATGTTGTTTTATTTTTAGTCCCAGAACCAATAGCTGCAAAAGAAGATGTCATAACAAATCTTTTAACTTTATTTTTCACAGCAGATGCAATACATCTTTTTAATCCATTTACGGCTGGTAAAATTATATCATCAGGTTTTTTTGGAAATCCTAACATTAATGGAGAAGCTACGTGCAAAACATAATCACAACCTTTAATTGCATCATCCCAACCTTCATCTTTAGTTAAATCTAATTCACAAAATTCAATCTTATTTGTACAATCAATAACTTTGGATATACTTTCTATTACTTCAGATTGGCGGTTCATAGACCGTAAAGAAGTTTTTACAAAGAATCCTTTATTTATTAATTTTGTAATACAATGTAATGCTATATATCCTGAACCACCACTTACAAAAACTTTTTCCATTAATATTTACCTTTCTAAATTTTTATACAATTTATTAAAAAAATATGTTCTCATACTATAGGCAACTAATGCAGACATAGTACATGCATTACCAATAGCATACCATGCCCAATTTATATCTTTATTCATAATAACAATAAAAATATATGTCATTGTGCATTGCAATATTATCACACGTAATAATGCTATAACCATCATCGGCCATGCTTTTCCAATAGCTTGCATTGCTCTAGTTGAAACCATAGTAATGCCAATAAAAGGATAAGCAAATATCATGACTTTAAAATATTGAATAGTAGTTTTAATAGCCTCTTGCGATATATCTATTTCTTGTTTTGAAGACGCTGTTAAAAATAAAGGTGTAATATCTTCTATAAATAAAAATATTATAATAGAAAAGAAAGATGCAATAGCAATAGACCATATAGTAGTATATCGAACCATAGGTTTAATTAAATCAAATCTTTTTGCTCCATAAAACATACCTAAAATAGTTACTTGAGAGCTAGATAGAGCTATTAAAGTAAGTGATACAAAATTTTCAATTCTATTTGCTAAATTATATGCAGCCACATGTGAATCTTCAATAAAAATAGAATTCATTAAAAATAAACCAACTGACATAATTAGCATAGAAATCGAGGTAGGGATACCTATATGAAATATTTCCTTCCAAATCTGAAAATCAAATTTTAAACTTTTAAAAGAAAATTTTATATAGGTACTTTTCTTAATAAAAATAAAATATAAAAAAATAGATACTACAATAATCTGACTAATAATAGTTGCATAAGCAGCACCCTTAATACCTAAATAATCAATAAAAAATGGATCTAAGATAATATTTAATATTGTACCAATTCCTAACGCCCACATCGGAAGCATTGATTCACCTTCACCTATTAAAATCCCTCTAATAAAAATACTGAAAATCAAAAAAGAAGATCCAAATGCCATAACATAAAAATAATCTAATGCTAAGGTTAAAATTTCAGTTCCTTTAACCTGAAGGCTTAATAATGGCTTGCCAAATAAATAAATAAAAATCAAAATAAATATTGAAAAAAAACATGCCATTAATATGCTATTTTTAGCAACTAATTCAGCTCTATTTTTATCTTGCTTTCCAATATATTGAGCAACTATAGTCGTGGTACCAGCAGCTAGTCCAAATGTGATTCCCATTATAATAAAATAAAAGGGCATGACATATCCAAGTGCTGAAATAGCAGAAGTTCCTATTTTACTCCCAAGAAAATAGGTGTCAACTAATATATAAATAGAATTAACAAATAGACCAATAGTCATTGGAATTGTTAATTTCCATAATGAAATATTAGGATTTTGAATAAAACTTTGAAGCTTACTATCTTGCGACATTTATTTTAAGAATTTTTCCGAACGTTTTAAATTAATTTCTTTAAAAGTATCATCATTAACATCTCCATCTACTTCTAAAATATTAATTCCTAAAATTGTTCTATGTTGATCTTGCACATTGGTAACATCTATTTCAGATATTAAATAATAGCCATCTATCTCAACTTGTTTAAATAATTTTTCTTTTAATAAATTATTATTTTTATCATAAGATTCTTCTTTTGTAATTAATAAATGATTCTTTAATATCCAAGAAATATGGCGATAATATTCGCTATTATCATCTTTAGAAATTGATTCCATTATATACATATCATCAGTATCAGAAATAATATTATACTCAAAATCATCTAAATTACGTGATAGCATATCTTCAAAACTTAAATCTGAACCCATAAAAGAGTCGGATTGGTTAGAAGAAGGAATTCTCCTAATTTTTTTTAACTTAGGAATAAATAAACTAATTTTATCATTATTCTCCGTTTCAATTTTTAAAAAACCAACACCCTTATCACGCTTTGGACTTTTAAAAAACATTAACATTTTTTCACCATTATCTTTTGAAATAGAAACCATCTCCTTTATTTTCTTTCTATCTTTTTTGATGTTGATTAATGTCATTGAAATCTCTGATTTTGAATTTTTTGGTTGTAATTTTTCATCAATTTTTTTAGCTAAATCATAACCTGTGATATCTTGTGAAAGTAGAAAATTGATAATTAAGAATATGGTAATATATCTATGCATCTTCATCCTTTATATAGTTTTTATTTTTAGGATTTTAATTAAACTGGCTAAAATAGTTAGTGTCCCAAATGAAGTAGAGACCATGGCAAATACCATGAGCCCTCCCATATGATTTAAAGGAATTAAAATTGAAAAAAGTAATGCTATAAAACCCATATTAGAAAAAACATCTAATAAAATTGGATATCCAACATCTTGTGAAGTTTTAAAACTCATTTTTTGATGATCTACATTATTGATTATATTTTTTCTATAATCTGAAATATAATGAATTGAAAAATCAACCCCTACCCCAATAATTACCGCAGATAATAATGCCGTCATATGATTTAAATCAATTCCAAATATTCCCATTAAACCAAAATTTAAAATTATTGCTGAAGCAAGTGGAATAATTGATAGAGCTCCCCATTTAAATGAATTGAAAAATAAACCAGTAATAACTAATATTAAAACTAAAGAAAATAAAATGCTAGTCATAGAAGATTTAACAATAATATTAACAAAGTCTTTAATAAAAACAGATAAACCTGAAATTTTGATAGTAGACTCTTTATTATTAAAATTCTGTGATATATATTGCTCTGTTTGGTAAATCAAATCTTGAATTTCTGCTGTTGAAATAGTTTTAATCATAGCTGTTAGCAATAATTGATCTAATGCATAAAAATCTTCATCATAATCTTTCCCTAATAATGAAATTAAATCATCATCAATATCAGATTTATCACTAATACTTAACATCGTATATGTCCCTTCCAAAGCATCTGAATTAGGTATAAAATCTGATTCTGAATTTGTATATGCTTTATATGCTTGGCCTAAAACATCTATAAAAGAAAATGTCATACTAATTTGATTATTTGTTGAATCTTCTAAAAAAATCTGAAGGTTATATAATTTTAAATAATTCTCATAATTAGGGACCCCATCGCTATCAGTAATAATATCTTCAATTTTAATAGATAAATTCATTGTTCCTGTAAAATTGTTATCTACAAAAATAGTACTTTCTCTTATGGGATTACCTTTTTTATAAAACTTAATCACATTTACTTCAACATTAATCAGCCATATACCTATTGCTGAAATACATACTATTAATAATCCACCAAATAAAACTTTTTTAGGCTTAGCAATCACAACACCTGCTATATAATTCGTTAATTTTTCTAAAATACTTTCTTTGGAAATAGCTCTGGAATTTAAGGACCAATTCTTTAATGAAATTAAAGATGGTAGCATTGTACATGATAGAAATAAAGCCCACATGACTCCAAAAGCAAGGCCAAATGAATATCCAATCATATACTCTAAAGGGGAAGAAATCATTGTTATAAATGCAGCAGATGTAGTAATTGAAGTCAAAAAAATAGGCTGCATTAAACCATCCATAGTAATAAAAATTGCTTTATCTCTATCTTTTGTTTTTCTGAGTTCTTTAAAAAATTTAGAAACAATGTGAACTCCATCTGAATTAGCAATTGTTAGCAGAATAATTGGCATTGAGGTATTCATCATCGTAAAATCAAAATAATTGCTTCCAGTAAGAAATCTCATCCAACCCATAGAACCAAGCATCACTAAAAAAGAAGAAATAATTGTTAATAGAATAATAAATACAGCGTAAAGACTACGAAGATTTAAAAATAAAATGATAAACATAATTATAAGACCAATAGCCATTAAGGAACTAACATCTTGTTTAATTAAATTAGGTGTTTCTCCAGCTAAATAAGGTTGCCCTGCAAAATGAATATCATAATCTCCTAAATATTGATATGCTAAACTCTTAACTTGTGTAACAATATTTGTAAATTCAGAATCATCAAAAGGTCTAATTGCAATATTTAGATAATCATTATTATTACTTAGTAAACGCTGTTTCTGCTCTGGATTATTTTCAAAATAAATAATAATTTCATTTAAATTATTAGTAATAATTTCATCATTATTAAAATCTTCTAAAAAACTTTCTGATTGAAGAGGGCCTATATCTAGATAATCTTCATCTCCATCGAATTTATTATAATTTGATAATGAAATCACCTTATCAACACCTGTAATATTATTAAGAACAGCATTAGTAAATAATTCATTTTGTTTAACTGCTATTTTATCTTCTAATATATTATGATTAGGAGTACCAAATGACACAAATACAAATTCTGTTTGTCCAAACTCTTCTTGAATATTATCCCAAATAATTTTTGAAGGTAAATTTTGGGGGAAAGTTTTAACTAAATCATCATCTAACTTGAAAGATTTAATTCCTGAAAAAATAAATAAAGTTAATAACAATGATATAACAAGAGTTTTAATAGGGGAATTAATTGATTGATTGATTAAATAATTTTTAAATTTTGTCAACATATTTTATGTGAATTAATTGTATTTAAATTTACACATTATTTCGTAATTTTTACATGTAACAATTTGTTATTATAATATTGATTAAATACTATATAAATATTGGAGTCTCTAGATGTACAAAAATGTAAATGATTTTTTAGAATCTGTAAAGTTAAAAAATCCAAATGAAATTGAATTTCATCAAGCAGTTCACGAAGTAATTGAATCTATATGGGATTTTGTAAGTGATAATCCTCAATATCAATATAATGCAATATTAGAAAGAATTACTGAACCAGAACGTGTTATTATGTTTAGAGTCCCATGGATGGATGATAAAGGAGTAATACAGGTTAACAAAGGCTATAGAATTGAATTTAATTCTGCAATTGGCCCATATAAAGGTGGTTTAAGATTCCACCCATCAGTTAATTTAAGTATTTTAAAATTTTTAGGTTTTGAACAAATCTTTAAAAACAGCCTAACCACCCTTCCAATGGGAGGCGGAAAAGGTGGATCTGATTTTGATCCAAAAGGAAAATCTGATAATGAAGTAATGAGATTTTGTCAATCATTTATGACTGAATTATCAAGGCATATTGGCCAAACATAAAACCTATTTCTCGTCCTCCTACACCAATATCCCCTGCAGGCACATCTGTGTTTTGCCCTATATGTTTACATAATTCAGTCATAAATGATTGACAAAATCT
>JAAZYZ010000077.1 GCA_014239355.1 Fidelibacterota bacterium | reverse complement strand
TGTATTAATGGATGGTATGGTTGATGCTAACACATATAACTTAACTTGGGATGCTCAGCATTTATCAAGTGGTGTTTATATGATAAAAGCAGAAAGTAATGGACAAGTAGCAACACAAAAAATAATGCTACTTAAGTAAGTTAATATTCTAATAAAGCCTCAGTTTTTATTCTGAGGCTTTATTATAAACAGTAGTAAAAATGAAAGATTCTATATCTAAAACTAATATAATAAAATTCAATAAAGAGTTTAAAAGTAATCCTATTAATAAAATATCAAGAAATGCGTTAACAAGAAGTCAAATAGATAATATTGCAATGGATTGGGATGCTTTTAGAATGGTTGATCATACATATTCTAATGTTGTTACAAATGAAATGAAAAAAGTAACAAATCAAAAAGCTTCTGGTCGTTGTTGGGGTTTTGCTGGCCTTAATTTGATGCGTATTTCAATTGCTGAAAAATACAACTTAGCAAATTTTGAATTTTCTCAAAATTATTTTATGTTTTTTGATAAACTTGAAAAATCTAATTATTTTCTTGAAAATATTTTAAAAACTTTAGATGAATCTTATGATAGTAGATTAATGATGCATTTACTTCATAGTCCTGTTCAAGATGGTGGTCAATGGGATATGTTTGTTAATCTTATTGAAAAATATGGAGTAGTACCACAATCTGTTATGGCAGAAAGTTTTCAAAGTAGTCAATCAAGAATGATGAATCAATTTTTAACAAGAAAGCTTAGAGAATTTGCGTGGACCTTAAGAGGAATGAATGACAAGGGTAAAAAAATTGTTGATTTAAGAAAAGAAAAAGAAAAAATGATGTCAGTAATTTATAATATGCTTTGCATATGTTTAGGTAATCCTCCAACAAAATTTGATTGGCAAACTCGTGATAAGAAAAACAAATTTATTAGATTAACGGATTTAACTCCTCAAGACTTTTATAAAAAACATTGCAATATAAATCTAAAAGATAAAGTATGCTTAATTCATGCTCCTATGTCAAATAAGAAAATGAATGAATTATATACAGTAAGCTATCTTGGTAATGTTGTTGGTGGTCAAATCATTAAATATGCTAATGTTGAAATAGATGATATTAAAAAAGCTGCTATTAAATCAATAAAAAGTAATGAATCAGTATGGTTTGGTTGTGATGTTGGGAAGATGTTCCATAGGCAATTAGGTTTGATGGATATGGATTTATATGATTATGAAGCATTATTTGGAACTAAATTTAAAATGAACAAAGCTACTCGTCTTGAATATGGAGATAGTCAAATGACTCATGCTATGTTATTTACAGGTGTAGATTTAGTAGGTGGAAAATCTAGAAGATGGCGTGTTGAAAATAGTTGGGGTATTAAAGGTGGAGATAAAGGCTATTATCTGATGTCTGATAAATGGTTTAATGAATATAATTATGAAATTGTTGTCGATAAAAAATATTTATCTAAACGAGTTCTTGATTTATTTAATAGAGAGCCAGTAGCATTAGAGCCATGGGATCCAATGGGAGCTTTAGCTATTTAAAATACTTTGTATTTCTTCTTCTGATGGAAATTTGTTTGTTTCAAATTTTGAATAGACTAATTCATTATCAAGAGTAATTTCAAATGCTCCGCTTCTTGGGTATTGTTCATTTCCCTCTATTTGAGATTCAGGAGCATACTTCTTTATAATTTTTGATACACGATCAAATTCTGGGCCGTAGTTTCATTTTTCGCAATATTCAATATGTATATTCATAATAAATTACCTTATATTTAATGTATTAATTTTATTCAAACAAAATATATGAATCAAGAAATAGATAATAAACTTTTAATTTCTGTTATTAATCGAGATCAAAAATCGATTAAAATATTTATTGATTTATGTCAAAAAATTATCTGGGGTGCATTAAAAACATTTGATCAAATTCCTTACGAAGACAAACAAGATTTAGTATCAGATATTATCCAAAAAAAGATATTAGGTTTAGAAGGTAAATATGAACCTCTTAGAAAATTTAGAGGTGATAGTAAGTTTAGCTCCTATTTATATCAGATTGTTACCTATACAACTCTTTCTTTTTTAAAGAGTAAAGGTATGAAATATAGGCCTAAAACTAGCTCTATTGATGATGCTTATAATCTTTTTAATAAGACTACCGATATAAATGATGATTTGAGTTTAGAGTATTGTTTGTCAAAGTTAAAAGATAAAGAGCAAGTTATAATGGATTTGGTGGGTCAGGGTTATAAACAAAGAGAAATTGCTGATAAACTTAATCAAAAACCAAATACTATTGCAGCCACTATATCAAGAGCAAATAGAAAATTAAAAAAATGTATGCAAGATAATTAGAGTTTATATTGTCATAATATATACAAAGGAAAAATTATGGAAAATAATAAAATATTAAGATACTTAGAAGGACAATTATCTGATCAAGATAAGAAGGATTTTGAAGCTTTAATTGAATCAAATAGCGATTTGCAATTAGAGGTTGAAATGCTAGGAAATCTTATTGATAATGAACCAGAAGAAATTCCTCCATATGAATTAAGACAAAAAATTTATCAAATGGCTAACATAAAGGATAAAACATTTATGGATGTAGCTATTAAAAAAGCAGACCAATTACTAGATGTTATTTTAGGTAAAGAATATTCTCTAGATATTAATCCAGCATTTGTTACTAGAAGTAATGACAAATCATTATTATTTTCAAAAAAAATGAATGAATTTGATATACTGTGTGATGTTTGTTCAGAGGAAGAAGGACAATATTTAATGAATTTGGCAGCTTCTAAGAATGATAAAGAAATAGATAATATAAAATTTTCTATAATTCAAGATAACAAACATACTGTTGAAAAATATACTCAATCAAATGGAAATACAGGTAGTTTTATAATCAATCCAGGCATTTATTATATTAATGTATCAACTTTAAAATCAGAAGTTGGCAATATTAAAATAAACCTTTCTTAGAATAATTTTTGATTATTATTTTATATTGTGGATACTTTACGATTAATCAAAATTAATGAAAATCAATTATATACAGAATTAAATTCTGAATCGATTAAATTTTCTCAAAAAATCACTATTAATTTATCAATAGATTCTATTAAATCAGAATCTAGAAAAATAACTCATGATATTTTAAATAGTTATATTAAAAACGGTTCTTCTAGAGAGCAATTAGAAAGATTAAAAAAATCAGCAAATCTATTATTTCAACTTTTAGATTTTTTTAAACTTGAGCAATATTTCAATCAAGCTAAAAGAGATAATAAAAATCATTATTTACATCTTATTATAGATACCGAATTAAATTTTATTCCGTTTGAGATGTTATATGATGGTAAAGATTTTTTATCTGATTTTTTAATTTTATCAAGAGAATTTACAAATACTAATATTGTTAACGATGAATACAAAATTGGTTCAGATAATAAGTTTTCCATAGTAGTCAATCCTTCTGAATCAGATGATATTAAGGATGATGTTATTGATGAAGCTAGCTATATTGCTAATATTGTGGATTCTAATTTTGATTTAAGAGGACCATTTAAAAATCGAAATGTAGATAAAGTTGAATTAATTAAGTTATTAGGATCAAGTTCATTGTTTCATTTTTCAGGGCACTATGCAAATGATGGTTGGAAACTTTTTGATGATACTTTCCAGACTGATGATATTTTAAAATGTTCAAAAAGTTCTGATTTTATTTTTTCTAATAGCTGTGGGCATTACACACAAAAATTTATGACTTTTATTAGTTCATTCTTAAATAAAGGGACAAAGACAATTGTTTGTAGTTTGGGAAATCTTCCATCTAATAAAGCTAGTGATTTTAGTAGTATTTTTTATAAGTATTTCATTCATTATGGCTATGATGCTGGTGAGTCTTTATTTTTAACCAAAAAACAGATGATAAAAAAAAATGGCTATAAAGATATTATATGGTGTTTTTATCAGTTATATGGTTCAAGCTTATTATCGATTAATAAAAAAAATAATTTAATATCACAAGATTCAAAAAGTATGATTACTAAGTCAATATTTATTATCTCTTTTATTTTAATATCAATTTTTACATATAGATATATATTTAATAGTAATAAATATCAAACTGAATTAAAGATTATGTATAATTCAAATATTAACCCTGAAATTAAAGATACAACCATTAATATGGGTGAGTTTTATAATTTTTTTCCAACAGATATTAGGTCCAAAGATATTAGAAATAAGTATTATCCGATTTCTTTAAAGTGTGATTCTATTAAATTAAATGGAAAGCCATACTTTTCTTTAACTAGTGGGCCTCCTTATTATCGACAAAAATTTCAGCTGATTTTGGATACTGTTGATAATAATTTAGAAACGAATCAAATGATTGTTAAGTACCCTTATAAATTTGATAAAGATTTATTAACTACATTTTTATTAAAGAAAGATAATTTTTATAGATTAGAATTGTTTTTTGAAGATGATATTGAATATTCAGTTTATTTAAGATATGATAAGCGTGGATTCAAAGAATTTTTTACTCTTCATATAGTTAGTATTGATAATAATTTAAGTTACAAAATTGATTTCAATGAATTGCTTCAAATGTCCCTACCTATACATAAAGATCATTTAAATAATTATCTTGATAATTCGCCATCTAATTTTCCTAGAAATAGTAATTTTGAATTAATAAAAAAAGATTTTAAGTTTAAAAATCATTTAGTTATTGATATAAAAAAGGCTCTAATTAACTAGAGCCTTTTTATGTAGTTAATTTAAGATTATTACTTAATTCACAATCTCTGCTGTTTGTTTGATTTGTTCTATATCCAACTCTTTTTCAAATGTAAAATTTCTGGATTCTAAAACTTGGCTATTATTTTGATTAACAATTTGGACGTTCCATTTTCCCATGATAGATTCTGTTTCAAATTGTGTTAAATCAATTTTAACCCATTCTCTCCATCTTGGAGTTTTTGCATTGATTTGATAATCAAATTCACTTATAACATTTTCGTTGCATGTTACTATCATTGATAATTTAGCTGGTTGCAATATATTAATAATTTCAGATTGATTATCAGCTACTTGATTTTTTTGATTTAAGTCCATGAATTCTGTATTAATACTAGTCCATATATAAAATTCAGGATAATAATCAATTGTCTTGGTAACATTTTTATCTAATGTTGTGATTGTCTTGTATGAGCTAATAGGCTCTCTATAACTATCAGAACTTTCATCTGAATCAATTTGTTTTGCAATTTTAATGTTATTTACAAAAATAGATTTTTGATCTTCAACTAAATCTGTATAATTAGTATTATTATCACCAGTTTCAAAACTTTCATCTTCAACTGATGGTATATCAGTTAAATCTTTTAGTTTTTCTTTAGTTACTGAAAAATCTTCTTCATCAATTTGATTTAAATTATGTTCTTCAGTTATTATATTTTCTTGGTCAAGAATAGTTTGTGTGTTTTCTTTATTTGTATTAATTGCTAAGTAAAAAACAATTATAAAAGATCCGAGACCAAAAAGATATTTAGTTAATTTAGTATTATTCATTTTTTCTCCTTTAATGTGTTTACTATTAATTCGACAAATAAAGGAATAGATTTCTTGCAATTTTTTTTTTAACTTATGATAATTAACAAGGCACTTAATATTAATTTGTTTATAAAATGAATAAAAAATACCAATTTGGCGATGTTGAAGTAGAAGTTCCAGAATTTGATTTCAAAAAAATTCTTCCATTAATTTTTTTAGTAATCATACTTCTTTTAGGCTATCTTTCTGTCTACTCAATAAGAGCAGAAGAGCAAGGAGTTTTACTACGTTTAGGAAAATTCAGTTCTATTTCTTATCCAGGCCTTCATTTTAAAATACCTATCGTAGATGAAGTATATAAAGTTAAAACTTCTAAACAATTTGTTGAAGAATTTGGATTTAGAACTGTAGAAGCGGGTAAAAAAACACGTTTTTCTAATACATACGAAGGTGAGTCTTGGACACTAACTAATGATTTGAGTGTAGCAGAAGTAAAGTGGCAAGTACAATATATTATATCTAATCCTAAAGATTATAAGTTTAATATTAAAAATGTGGAAGGTACAATTAGAGATATTTCAGAATCAGTTATGAGGAAAATTGTTGGTTCTAGACTTTTTGATAAAGTGATTAAAGAAGGTCGACAAATGATTAGTCAAGAATCAAAAATATTAATGCAAAAAAAACTTGATAAGTTAGAAGCTGGTATAACAATTAAAATGGTTCAATTACAATCTGTTATACCACCATCAATTGTTATGGATGCTTATAACCAAGTTGCACGGGCACTTCAAAATATGGAAAAAATGATTAATCAAGCTGAACGAGATAGTTCATTAAAATTAACTGAAGCAAGAGGTCAAGCATTAAAAATCAAGAATCAAGCATTAGGATATAAATATAGAACTATCCAAACCTCTGAAGGAGAAACACAAAAATTTTTAAAAATATATGATTCATATATTTTAAATAAACAAGTATTCATAACCACAAGAATGATTGAAACAATAAAAGAAATTTATTCAAATGTGGATCAATTAAACTTTGTGGATCCATCTATAGGGGCAGTTCCTTTATTAGGTTTAAATCAATCTATGGGTAGTAACTTTGATGATTATATAAAAGAAAAGAATAAATCTAAATAGATATGTTTTTTAAATATTTTAAAATATTATTTTTACCATTTATTATAGTTTTTGCTATGAATTCATTTTTTATTGTTAATGAATTTCAACAGGCTATAGTATTGCAGTTTGGAAGACCAATTAGTTCTAAAACAGAAGCAGGAATTGCTTTTAAATTACCTTTTTTACAAAATGTAATTAAGTTTGATAAAAGAATTTTGGAGTGGGATGGTGATGCAACAGAAGTCCCTACAAAAGGAATGATAGATAAACGCGCTTCAGGAGATTCAGTACAAAAAGAAAAGCAAGAAACAACTAATATATTTATAGACACTTTTGCTAGATGGAGAATTTCTGATCCTTTAAAATTTTATATTAGTGTAAACAATGAGAAACAAGCTCAATCACGATTAGATGGAATATTAGATGGAAAAATTAGAGATCAAATTGCTCCTCAATATATTGATGATATTGTTATAGATAGTGATCAGATAATGGGTAAAGCATTAGAATCAATTGTAGCAGAATTTAAATCACTTGATATTGGAATTGAAGTTATAGGTATAGAGATTAAAAGATTAACATTTAATGATAAAATTATGCCTCAAGTATTTGATCGTATGGCAAGTGAACAAGAGGCGGAAGCTGCAAAATTTGAGGGTCAAGGTAAAGCAAAACGTTCAGAAATTTTGGGTATAATTGATCGAGAGGCTGACTTAATCATATCAACAGCTAATAAAGAAGCAAAGATTATTGAAGGTGTGGCTGATTCAACCGCAGCAGCTACTTATGCATTAGCTTATCAAAAAGATCCTGATTTTTATGAATTATGGAAAACATTTGATATCCTTCCTGATGCAATAGGTTCTAAGTCTGTTTTTTGGCTTTCTACTCAGAATTATCCAAATAGTAATATATTTGGTGTTCGACCTGAAGTTTTAAAATAAAATCTAACCTTAAGTGAGAAATGCAATAAAATCTTTAAAATTTATTTATTTTCTTGCTAGATATAACCCTGATAAATACCCTAAAGTTAAAATTCACGATGAAACCTATAATGGTTTAGATAACACTAAAACTTCACTTAGAATTTTAACTAGGTTTAACAAAAAAGATGAAAATAGTATTATCATTTTTCCAGGAGCATCACCTGATGCAGAGCAACATACTGGGTTACTTTTTTTAGCTTCAATAATATGTAAGTTAGGTTATAAAGTACTTATTCCTAGAATACCACCACTAAAAGAATTACGCCTTAACAATGAATGCTATAATTGGTTTGCTCATGCATATTCTGAGATAATTAGTAGAAAAGACATATCAAATAACAAAGTTTCTACAATGGCTTTAAGTTTTGGTGGAGGGTTACTTTTAAAAGCGTCTTTAGATTCAAGGATTTCTAAAAATCCTCCTAAATCAATAATGACTTTTGGGACTTATTATGATATTCAAAGCACGCTCAAATTTTTATGTAATGGTCAAATAAATTTAGATAACACATCCTATGTAATTAAACCTCACAGTTGGGGTTTAACAGTTCTTTTTCATAATTTTTTAGATAAATTAAATTTTGAAGAAATAAAGGGTTACAAAAAAGAAATTAGAGAGATTCTAAATCTTCGAATTCAGGATAAACTTGAAGAAGTCAAAAATAAAATTTCAGAATTGCCTAATATTCCTGGAGAATTTATTCAAAATATTTTTAATTCAGACATTAATCAGAAAATTGAAAATGAAATAAGTCGTGCTATTAGTGAAGAAAAAGAGTTTATACAATCAATGTCACCTAGATATTGGGGAGAAAAGATTAATAGTAAAGTGTTTATTATGCATGGTTCTAATGATTCTATGGTCCCATTTACAGAGTCTATAGATTTAAATAAATGTATACAAAATTCATCATTATTTATATCATATATGTATGAACATAAAGAAATATCTACAGATAAGGGAATAATTTTCAAAATCAAAGAATTTTTTAAAATGTATAAATTTTTTAAAGGATATTTTAAATTCAATGAAAGTTAAATATTTTATTGGTGGTTATGATAAAAATATATGTTATTTGCTATGGTGCAGTGAATCAAAGCATGCAGCGATTATTGACCCTTCAGTTGAAATTAGCCCTATAATAGAATTTATAGATAAACAGGATTTAATTTTAGATAAAATTCTGATAACACATTCTCATCATGATCACATTAAATATTTATATGATTTAATTGATTTTTTTAATTTAATTAAAATATACATTTCTAAAGCAAGTTCAGCAAAATTTAATACTAAATTAATAAATGAGAGTTCTATTTTTTCTCCTTTGTCACATAATCAGGTTATTAATATTGGTACAAACATCATAACATGCCTTGAAACTCCAGGCCATTATTATGATAGCGTATCTTTTTGGGATTCAAGAAATAAACGTATTTTTACAGGAGATACAATGTTTATTGGTCGAACTGGTCGTGTCTTAAGCTCTAAAAGTAGTATTAATGATCTATATAATAGCGTTTACAATATTTTATTAAAATTACCTCATAATACAATGATTTATCCTGGTCATGATTACGGCTATACAACGTTAGATACAATAGGTAATAATATAGTGTCATCTAAATTTTTTAATTGTCAAAATTTGGAACAATTTAAGCTCGTCATGAAAAAATATGAGCAAAATAGAAAAAAAAAGTAAAAAACTCTTGTTTTTTCGACGAGGACGTGGTATAATTAATAGTAAATTTACTTTAAACAATAATAAGTTCACTTAAGGAGGCTATTAAAAATGGCAGAAAAAGTAAAAACAACAGGAGTATCAAAAGAATCAGGATACTTATACTATTTAGATAAAGGTGGAAATGTTGCTAGAACTAAAATGGCTAGAGGAGCTAACAAAGGCGGTGGCGCTGAAGTAGTTGCTCAATGCGGTGTTTCTAGAGAATCTGGTTGGTTATATTTCATCGATAAAGATGGTGATGTTTCAAGAGCTAAAATGGCTAGAGGCAGAAAATAAGTATAACTTAAGTTTTACTCTTAATTAAAGAAAAAGCCTTCATTTAATTGAAGGCTTTTTTTTTATTAATTTATGAAAAATTATATGTCTATGAAAAATATCTATTTTATATTATTAGTTCCATTACTTTTGTTTTCAAATAATTCTTCAGTAGAAAAAATTAGTATAGTTGGAAATAAAAACACAAAAGAACATATTATTCTAAGAGAGATATTACACCCTACAAACCAACAATTAGATTCTCTATTATTAAAAGAAGACATTAATAGACTCTATAATTTGGGTATTTTTTCTTCTGTTGATATAAATTGTGTTAATCATATTTATGAAATAAATGTAGTTGAATCTTTTTCAATATTACCAGACTTAGTAATAGATTATAGTGAAATTACTAAAAAATGGTCATATGGTTTGGGCTTAGCTCATATAAACTTTTTGGGATTGAATCAACAATTATACTTTGGTGGTGCATTTATAGGTGAAAAATGGTTTGCAGTCTCATTAAATGACCCTTGGATATATGGGGATCATATATCATTTAAATCTGTATTATATAATAGATTTGGGGATAACCCTTTTTATGATTATCAATACAATGCAACTTATTTTTTAGTTGAGAGTGGCTTTTACAATGGATTAAATAATAAGTTTGGATTTGGTTTAAGTTATTATAAAAATAAAAAGCATACCATACCTGAATCATTTCAGAATGAAAAAGAACTTTATAGATATATTAGTTTTGAATTTGATTATGAATATGATACAAGAGATATTTATAAAGATCCATTAAAAGGTACATTATTTGGAATTAATACTAGATATTCGAAAAGTTTAATAAAAGACAATACTGACATTAGTCAATTAAGTATATCTTTTCAGAAGTTTTTTCTTTTAAAATTAAAGTATTTACATGAACCTGTTTTATCATATGGGATTTATGGATTATTCAAACTACCTAAATTTTCTCAATTACCTATTCATGAATATGAATATTTAGGTGGAGAAGAATTTGTACGAGGATATTCTTCTTTTGATGATGAACATCCTAATGGTTTTAATAAACATATAGAAGTATCAAATATTATTTATAATTATTTAGAGGTTCAGAGTACTATTTTAAAAAAGAAAGATTATGGGAAAATTGAATTTGGTATAGATGGTTTATTATTTATTAACTCTGGTATTGGAAGTAAAGAAATTCAGAAATTTTCATTAAACCATTTATTGGTTGGTTATGGATTTGGTTTTAAATTTTTTATTACAGGCCCACCGCCTATCTCTATTACATTTGGATTCAATCCTTATGGTCAAAGATTTACACATTTAAATAATTAATCATTATAATTAATTAATTCTAAATAATTCCCATCTAAATCTTTAATATACTTAGAAATAGATTTGTCTCTATGCTCAATAACAGATTTTTGATTTAACTTTATTTTTTTACTAAGAATTGCAAAGTGTGGAGGATGCTCTGAATTAGTTACAAGAGCTAATTTTATATTTTCAAACTTTATAAATGCCCATGTTTTATCTGAATATAGTTCTTCACATTTAAAATTATTCAAATACCAGTCTAATGATTTTTGAATATCTTTAACTTGAATTGCAATATGATCTAATTGATCTAAAGTATTAGTCATTTTTTTTAAATAGATTGATAATCATAATTTTTTTGAATTGATTTTCTGTTCCATTTAGAAGTCTTTGAATATTTTGGCGGTGTGTTATAACAAAAAATATAGATATAAGTATAATATATACAGTTAAAGTTAGTAATTCATCAAATATACCTATGTTCCCTAATAAAAATACTACAGAAACAACAATTCCTGCTATTATAGAACCTAAACTAACAAATCCAGTTAATATAAGGTTAATACACCAAGATGAAAATCCAATAGCTACTGGAAAATAGAATTGAGGAAAGGCAAATAAAGTTCCTAATGCTGTGCCTACTCCTTTACCTCCTTTAAATTTAAAATATAAAGGATAGACATGGCCTAAAATAGCTGAAAATCCAGCTAAAGATTTAGATAAATCAGTAGTTTGGTCTAAAAATAAATTTGGAATATAATATGTAGCAAAATAGCCTTTATATACATCAATAATTAAAACAGATAATGCAAATAGAGTACCCATGGTGCGAAATGCATTGGTTGCACCTGCAGCTTTACTTCCTTGTTTTCTAATATCAACATTTCTAAGCTTTCCAATCAGCACTCCACCAGAAATAGAACCAACCATATAAGATAATAGTATGATTAGAATTAATGATATATTCATTATATTGATAAATGTTCTTGTAAGCCAATAGCTAAAGTACCAGATCCTGTATGACTTCCTAAGGCACAACCTAATTCTAGAATACTAATTGATTTAATATTTGAGCATTTTTCATAAAGTAATTTTCTAAGTAATTCAGCATTTTCTTCACAAATACTATGAGCAATTGCTATATCATATTGTTTATTAGTATTCATTTTTTTAATAATAGAATTAGTAATTTTCTTGACAACATTTTTTTTGCCCCACATAGTTCCAATTGGACCTAATGAACCATCTTTTTTAATAGACATTATAGGCTTTAAATTTAAAAAATCACTTATTAGCTTTATTGTTGGGTTAAGTCTTCCACCCTTTACAGCTGAATCTAAATTATCAAGAACGACATAAATTTGTGTTTTTTCAATTGCTTTATTTATTCCAGATATTACTTCTTCATGCGTTTTTCCAGCTTTAACTAATTTTCCTGCATATTTAACGATTAAACCATTACCTACAGAAGCATTGTTGGTATCAATTACGGTTATTTTTGCATCAGGAGCTTGTTTGGATGCATTTTTTGCTGACTGATATGTTCCACTTAGTTTTTTAGGTATATGTAATGAAATAATTGTTTCATAATGAGAAGATAAAAATTGATATTGTTTTTTAAAGTCTCCTACAGATGGTTGTGAAGTTTGTGGATGGTGATTACCACTCGTCAACTCTTTATAAAATTCAGATGAGGTTTGTGATACTTTATCTATATAGCCTTTACTACCAAAATTATATCTCATTGGGACTACGTAAATATTAAGGTTTTCATCTTCAAAATCAGAAGCTGAATCTGTTACAATTGCAACAGATCTTTTTTCAATATTTTTAGTATTTAAAAGTTGTTGTTGATGAAACATGTCATCAGCTTTTTGTTCATCCACATCTCCAAACCTCTCACACATAGAAAATACTTGAGCAGGCTTATTAGAATGTATATGAACATGAACTCTATTTGTAGAACCAGCAACAATTAAACTGTCTCCAATCTTTTTTAATTTACTCCTTAAATCTTTTTTATTAATATTAGAACCTTTTATTCTACACTCAGTGCAATATCTATAATTAATATCTATATCTTCATCATAGTGATGCCCTTCAGGATTAATCTCTGTTTCTTTAACTGCTATATCACTAATATCTATATCTTTTAATGATCCATCTTTCATAAAATTCATCATACCAGTTAAAAAATCAACAAACCCTTGAGCTCCTGCATCAACTACTCCAGCTTTTTTTAAAATTTTTAATTTTTGTGGAGTTTCTTCCAGTGATTTACAAGCAGTTTTATAACCAATTTTCATTATTTCATAAATGTCTTGGATACCTTCTTCTACAGTTGATGTAATTTTGTCAGATAAGTCTTGAAAAATAGTAAGAATTGTTCCTTCTTTTGGATCTTCCATTGCTTCTCTTGCAGATATTGCACCATTTTTGAAGGCGTTTGCAAGTGTATGAGCATCTAATTTTTCTTTCCCCTCACAACCTTCAGAAAAACCAACAAAGAATTGAGCAATTAATACTCCGGAATTACCTCTGGCTCCATCTATAGCAGCTTCAGAAATAAGTTGTGTAAATTTATCCACTCGAGGTTCAATGTGTTCAATGGATGCTTCTAATACAGAGGTTAAAGTAAAAGCCATATTAGTCCCTGTGTCTCCATCAGGAACAGGAAAAACATTAATTTTATTTAGATAGTCTTGTCTAGAAACAAGATATCTTATTCCAGAACTGACTGCTCTGTTAAGTCTAAGTCCATCCATATACTGGATTTTCTTATTTACAGCTATCTTTAATAACTTTTCTTCTTTTAAATTTTCCATTTTTCAAGATATTAATTGTAATATAATATAATAATTTTTTATGTTAATTCTTTAATTTCGTTAATATTATTTTTTTCAATCCAATCTATCTTAATATTTCTTTTTTGCATTCTTCTAAAAAAAGTCATTTGTTTTTTAGCGAATTGGTGAATAGCAGTGTTTAATTTTTCAAATAATTCTTGTTTTGTGTACTGTTTATTTAAATATCTACTAATAAACCGATATTCTAATCCAAAGTAATTTAACCTATCATGAGTTACATCATTTTTAAGCAAAAATTCTACTTCTTCAATCATACCATTTTTAAATCTTTCATTTAATCTTTTTGTTATATTTTCTCGAACTATTTGTCTACCAGGGAAAATGCCAATAGTCCTATAGTTTTTAATTGGTAATGTATCAATAGGATTGATTTTATCTTTTTTATTTAAACAAATTTCAATATTCCTAATAACTCGATTTTTTGTGTCAGTTATTGGTTTTTTGATAATACCTTTATTTATTTCATTAAAATATTTTTTCAAATAATCAAATTTTTTTTTACTTAATTTTGCTCGTAATTCTTTATTTGGAGGTGGATTAGATGATAAATCATAATTTAATAGTAAGGATTCTATGTATAGTCCTGTTCCTCCACAAATAATACATTTTTTATTTTTTTTTATTATACTTTTATAAGCTTTTACAAAATCTCTTTGAAATGCATAAACACTATAATTTTTATTAGGTTTAATAATGTCAATTAAATGATAATTAATTTTTTTATTATCTAATTGATATTCTTCTAAATCTTTACCTGTACCAACATTTAAATGCTTGTAGACTTGTCTAGAATCAGCAGAAATAATTTCACCATCATATTTTTCTGCTAATTGAACAGCTAAATTTGTTTTTCCAGTAGCTGTAGGACCTAAAATTATTATACTTTCATTCGTATTTTTCATTTGTATGAGCCATTATATCTTTTTTGTATGAATTATCTGTAATAAAATATATTTTTCATACTTAAATTCATAATATTCTTTTTAATTAATTCTACGTTATTAACGTTTGAGAACCATTATATATTAATAATTAAATGAAAATGATATATGTTATATTTTAGATGGATTATCTTTTTAGGGCTTACTATTTTGTCTGTTGTTGGTATCATGCCTACAATAGATTATTATTCTAATTATTTTGGTAAAGATAATCTAGATAATAAAAATTCTAATCAAGTTGAAGACCTTAAAAATAGAAGTCTTACATTGGGCTTAGATCTTCAAGGCGGAATTCATATGGTTTTAGAGCTTGATTTAGTTGACTTATTTATAAATTTAATCAATCATGAGTATAAGAATGATTTTAAAGAAATAGAAGCTTTTGAGAATAGTTTAAAAAAAATAAATACTAAATCAACAAGTTTAACTTTTATAGATAATCTATTTGATAATTATGATAATGAAACTCTTATTAATTATTATTCTGATTTTATTCCTGAAAGTATTGAATCAAAAGATGAATTAAATATATTAAAGGAAATTTTTAAGGATAAACTTGCTACTAAATTATTATCATCAACAGAAATTATACGTAATAGAGTTGATGCAATGGGGGTAACTGAGCCAATAATTCAGACTAAAGGAAACAATCAAATTATTATTGAGATTGCAGGAATCCAAGATACAAGTAGGGCAGAAGCATTAATTAAAAATACAGGTAAGTTAGAATTTGTAGTAGTTAAAGATAATAGCAATGCATGGAATAAAATATTAAATCAAATTAGTGAATCTCAAGATTTGAGAAAATATTTATATTTATTTGATGGCGTTCAATCTATGCAAAAATTTAATTCTAATAGTATAGATATGATTATTCCTTATGCCTTTGTTAAAAATGCAGATAAAATTTTTGTTGAAGAAATCTTGGATAATAATAATAACTATTTAATTGATTCACAATTCTTATGGGGTAAAGAAAATCAAGAATTAGTTGGTTATTCTCAATTATTCTTTCTTAATAAATATGTTGAATTATCAGGAAATGAAATTAAAAATCCAAAAGCTCAACAATTTCCAATTGAGGATATGAATAGTGGTCAATGGTATATATCTTTAGAATTTATTAATCCTAGGGACTTTGAAGAAATTACTGATGATAATAAGGGTAAGTTTTTAGCTATTGTTTTAGATGATGAAGTTAAAATGGCACCTCGAATTAATCAAAAAATTGCAGGCGGTAGAGCTCAGATTACAGGCAATTTTAGTAAAACAGAAGCTAAAGATATGGAAGCTATTTTAATTGCAGGAGAATTACCTTCAAAAATTAATATTGCTTCAAAATTACAAGTTGATGCTTCCCTTGGTTCGGATTCAATTAATAATGGATTTAAATCTATAATTATTGCTTTATCATTGGTTCTAATTTTTATGATTCTATATTACAAGGGTTTTGGTTTTCTTGCTAATTTTGCAATGATATTAAATCTTTTATTTATTTTAGCTTTTTTATCAAATCCATGGATTAATGCAACTCTTTCATTACCTGGAATAGCTGGGATAATTTTGACAGTTGGAATGGCTATTGATGCAAATGTTATTATTTTTGAGAGAATTAGAGAAGAAATGTCAAAGCATAAAAAAATTAAGGATGTTATAGAATTTAGTTATCAGAGAGCATTTAAAACTATTTTAGATGCTAATTTGACAACATTAATTTCTGCTGGAAGTTTATATTTATTTGGGTCTGGACCTATCAAAGGATTTGCTGTAACTTTATCATTAGGAATAATATGTTCAATGTTTACAGCAATTTTTGTTACAAAAACTATAGTTTTAACTTTTTTAAATATAAATAGGATTAAAAAAATAAGTATATGATTCAGTTTATTAAAAATATTAATATTGATTTTGTATCAAAATTTAAAATTGCTAATTATAGTTCATTAATTTTTATAGTTTTGGGTTTATTATTATTATTGTTTAATGGAGCGCAGTTAGGGATTGATTTTAAAGGTGGTACAGAATTAATTATTCAATTAGATGAAAAATATAACAATAAAACTACTGTTATTGACTATTTAGATAGGAATCACATTGAATACTCTAGCATCAAATCTTATGGCTTAGATAAAGTAAGAATTCTTTTTGAATCTGAGGCTAATCAAAAATTCATGAATAATAATTTTAATATAATTAGTTATAATAAAATTGGTTCAACAATTTCTAATGATTTAAAATATGATGCAATGAAAGCATTATCAATTGCTGTACTTTTAATTGGTTTATACATTATTATTAGATTTGATTGGTATTCAGCCATAGGATCTGTAGTTGCATTAATTCATGATATTCTTATTGTGGTAACTATGTTAGTATTTTGTTCATATGAATTTAACACTAATATTATTGCTGCTTTTCTTATTATTATTGGATATTCTCTTAATGATACAATTGTTATATTTGATAGAATGCGAGAAAATATTAATGAATATTCAAATATGAAGTTACATGAAATAATAAATTTATCTTTGAGTGAAACATTTAATAGAACAATTATAACATCTCTTACTACATTATTTGTAGTTATTTCTTTATTTATTTTTGGTGGAGGTAGTTTAAGAGGTCTATCATTTGCTTTAATAATAGGTATTTTATCAGGAACATATTCTTCAATATTTGTTGCAACTCCTGTTATGATGTTTTTAAGAGACAAATATTATGAAGAAGAAAACGAAGGAGATTTATAATGGCAATAAAAGCAGTAATAGGTGGTCAATGGGGAGATGAAGGTAAAGGAAAAATTGTTGATTTGCTAAGTAAAGATGCTGAAATTGTTGCTAGATATCAAGGCGGAGCTAATGCAGGTCATACTGTATACAAAAATGAAGAAAAAATTGTTTTACATCAAATACCTTCAGGTATTTTAAGAAAAGATTGTTTTTGTATTATGGGTAATGGCATGGTGATTGATCCAATTGAATTAGTTGAAGAAATAAATATGTTAAAAAACAAAAATATTTCAACTCAAAATATTTTAATTTCACCTCATGCTCATATAGTTACTCCATTACATAAATTGTTAGATAGAAAAAACGAAGAAAAAACAAATAATTTCATTGGAACAACTTGTAAAGGTATTGGTCCATGTTATGTTGATAAGTATAATAGAGTTGGTATTCGAGCTATAGATTTAAAAAATCCAGATAAATTAAAAAGTATTCTTGTGGAACGAATAAATAATTGCATATCTAATTCTAAAATAAGTAATGATGAATATGAGAAAATAGAATCAGAAATAGAATCATTCTTTGATTCATGTAATATTATAAAATTTTTTGTCAAGGACACCTTTAATGTATTATTTTCAAAAGAAAATATTTTAATAGAGGGAGCCCAAGGAACTTTGCTTGATATTGATCATGGAACTTATCCTTTTGTAACTTCATCAAGTCCTTTTTCAGGGGGAATATCAACAGGTTTAGGTGTCCCTTTAACTAAATTAGAAAATATTATTGGAATTTTTAAAGCATATGCAACAAGAGTTGGGAGTGGACCTTTTCCATCAGAATTAAATGATTTAGATGGAGAAAAACTACAAAAAGTAGGTAGTGAATTTGGTGCAACGACAGGACGCCCTAGAAGATGTGGGTGGTTTGATGCTATAGCTGCAAAATATAGTTGTATGATTAATGGTTTAACTGATATTGCGCTTACTAAATTAGATATACTTGATTCATTTGAAGATATTCAGGTATGTATAGGCTATGAATATGAAGAAAAAAAAATAAAGAATTATTCTGAATTAATTGATCTTCATAATGTTAAGCCTATCTATAAAAGTTTTAAGGGTTGGAATTCTGATTTAAATGGTATAAGTGATTATAATATGTTACCTTTTGAATGTAAAGAATATATAGAATTTATTGAAAACTTTGTAGAAACAAAAATTTCAATTATATCAATAGGTCCGGGGAGAAATGATATTATTCAAAGATAAGAAGATTATTTGTATTTTACTATTTGCTATTACTTTAAGTCAATATGATAGTTTTGATTATGGTTTTTTAAAAAAGAAAGCTGAACCTAATCCACAAAAAAAGGCTATATCTAATAAAGACGCTAAAAATTCTTTTGAAACTTTAATTAAAGATTCTGAAAAAAAAGAAGGTTTATTTAATTACTATTGGAATGAAGAACAGGCTAAATGTTATTTAGTAATTGATAAAAGTCAATTAAATAATACTTTTTTATTAAACCTTACTAGGAATACTGGTGATGCATATAGATATCATGGAAGTGCCATGATGCATGAATTCCCTTTTTCATTTAGAAGAATAGGTCCTAATATCCAGATGATAGCAGAAAATGTAAAATTCAGAGCTGATAAGGATTCTGTTATTTTTAAAGCAATTACTAATAATATAACTGAATCAATTTTTTCTACAGCTAAAATTCAAGCTATTTCTAAAACAGACAGTTTAATTTTAATAGATGCTTCTCAAATGTTTATATTTGATTTTCCAGGCATTTCTAATCGCGGTAAATATATTTTAGATAAAAAAAATAGTTATTTTGAAGAAATTAATTCTTTTGAATCTAATTCTGAATTAGATATGGTATTCCATTATAAAGGAAAAAAAGCAGATTATGTTTTTACTTTACCTAATTCATCAAGTATGTTACATAAATATCATTTAAGTATTTCTGAGTTACCTGATAATAACTATAAACCAAGATTATTAGATGATAGGGTAGGTCATTTTGAAGTTATATATCAAGATTATTCAGACATGTTATCTGAATCACCATATGTAAGATATATCACTAGATGGAATTTAGAGAAAAAAAATCCAAAAGCTAAATTTTCTGAACCTAAAGAACCAATTGTCTTTTGGATTGAAAACACAGTTCCTCATAAATTTAGAAAAGCATTTAGAGATGGAGTCCTAGCTTGGAATAAATCTTTTGAAAAAATTGGATTTAAAAATGCGATTATTGCAAAACAAATGCCTGATGATGCTGATTGGGATCCTGCAGATGTGAGATATAATACAATTAGATGGATGATACAGCCTGGTGTAGGAATAGCTGTAGGTCCTAGTAGAGCTAATCCAATTACAGGTGAAATATATGATGCTGATGTTAGGGTAAGCTCAGATTGGGTTAGGCATTATTATAATGAATACACAATACAAGTAGATCCAATTTTGAATCCAGACCCTATTGTAAACCATGATTCTATTAATCATATTAGTAAGTGTAATTATTCTTTTGAAAAACAAAATCAAATGTCTTTTTTATGGGATTATATGGTTGCTAAAGATTTTATAGAAGGAAATAATGAACAGCTCGATAAATTTGTATATGAAGGTATTGTAGATTTAATTCTTCATGAAGTTGGTCATACTTTAGGTCTAAGACATAATTTTAAAGCTAGTTCTATGCTTTCATCTGAGCAATTGTCTGACCCTGATTTAGTATCTCAATATAATATTACTGCATCTGTGATGGACTATACTCCTGCCAACATTCTTGATAAAGGTAATAATTTTTTCTTAACAGAGCCAGGACCTTATGATGATTGGGCTATTGAATATGCTTATTCAACTTGTGATAACTTTAAGAATGAAGAAGAGTGTTTAAATAGTATTATTTCAAAATCAACAAGCAATCCTCATTTAGCTTACGGAACAGATGAAGATGCAGATGAGTGTGATCCATTAATATCAAGATATGACATGAGTTCTGATCCAATCGAATATTATGAAATTTATTTAGATATGATTAATGAATATTGGAATATATTATTAGATGATTCTATGGTAGATGGGAAAAGTTATAATCATATTAAAAATAAATTTCAACAAGGTTTATATGAATATTTTCGAGCTTCTAGACATATTTATAAGTTTATTGGAGGAATTTATTATAGTCGTCATCATATAGGGGATATAGAAAAAGATCCATTTATAGTTGTAGATGCAAAAGATCAAAGAAGGGCTATTGATTTTTTAGATAAATATATTTTATCTTCAGATTTTTTTGATTTTCCTCCTAAGCTATTAAATAAGTTAGCTCCGACTAGATTAGATGATTTTGAAGGAACTCTATGGTATATGGAGCAGTTAGATTATCCTATTCATAAAATGATAAAAAATTTACAGACTAGAACTCTTAATAATATTTATAGTTTAGATGTTATTTCAAGAGTGCATAATAATGAACTTAGATTTAATGTTAATCAAGAGATTTTCACATTATTTGAAATGTTTGATAGTATGAATAATATTATTTGGTTAGAATTGAAAAAACAAGACTCAATTAATAGTTTTAGAAGAGAATTGCAAAGCCATCATATTAATTTAATGATTAATATGTTTCAAAATAAAAAATTTCCAATTGATGCACAAAATTTAGCATTAGAATCAATTCAAACAATTTATGATATCCTTGATAAACAGGATATTGATAAACTATATGATAATTATACACAGCTACATCTTTTAAATATGAAATCAAAAATTGAAATGGCATTAGATGATTAAAACTAATAATAAATTAATATGGTAAATTTTTATAATACAAAAATAATTGCTATTTCTAATCAAAAAGGAGGAGTTGGAAAAACAACGAGTTCTGTTAATATTGCTTCATATCTAGCGGTATCAGAGGCTCCTACTCTTCTGATTGATATGGATCCACAAGGAAATGCTACTACAGGAGTAGGTATACGTCCAGGTACATATAAAGATTCTATCTATGATTTAATCATCAAGAAAAAAGATATAAAAAAAACAATTATTAAAACGGATTTAGAATATTTAGATGTAATTCCAGCTTCCGGTAAGTTAGTTGGTGCTGAAGTTGAGTTAGTAAATCAATATGCTAGAGAAAAATTTTTAAAAGAAGGCTTAGAAAATGTTTTGGGCCAATATAAATATATTATAATAGATAGCCCTCCTTCTTTAGGATTACTTACTTTAAATGTTTTGACAGCTTGCGATTCAATTATTATTCCGATTCAATGTGAATATTATGCCTTAGAAGGATTGTCTCAATTACTAAATACTATTAGGCTAGTTCAAAAACATTTAAATAAAGACTTAGAAATTGAAGGCATTTTAATTACTATGTATGATAATCGTTTAAAGTTATCTAGACAGGTTGTAGATGAAGTTAAAAATTATTTTGGTGATAAAGTATATAGTACTTTTATAAAAAGAAATGTAAGATTAGGGGAAGCTCCAAGCCATGGAAAGCCAATTGTCCTTTATGATGCAGCATCAATGGGAGCTCAAAATTATATGAATTTAGTATCTGAAATTTTATCAAAAAACAAATAAATAGATTTATGAAAAAAAATAAAAAAAATAAACCTTTAGGGATTGGTCTAGAAGCTTTAATCCCTAACTATCAAACTGATGACCCAACTGAAAATTATATTGATCATGTAGCAATTAAATCAATTGTTCCCAATTCAAATCAGCCTAGACAATTTTTTTCAGATAAAAATATGCAAGACCTTATTGATTCAATTGCTGAAAATGGAATTTTACAACCTCTTACAGTGAGATTATTAAGTAATGATTCTTATGAACTCATAGCTGGAGAGAGACGTTTAAGAGCAGCAAAAAAATTAAAAATTAAAAAAGTTCCTGTTTATGTTATAGATGTTCAAAAAGATGATGATATGCTTAAATTGGCTTTAATTGAAAATATTCAAAGAGATAATTTAAGTTCAATTGAAGAGGCTGAAGTGTATGCGATTTTAAGAGGAAAATATTCAATTTCAGAATCAGATTTAGCAAAAAAAATAGGAAAGAATCGTTCTACTATTGCAAATAAATTACGTTTAACTAAACTCCCTCCTAATTTAAAAGATGTTTTAAGATCAAAAGATCCAGATTTCTCAGAAGGTCATGCTAGAGCTTTGCTTAGTTTAAGAGAATCAAAAAAAATGAAAAATCTTTTCAGGAGAATTAAGAGAGATAAGTTAAGTGTAAGAGATACTGAAAAATTAGTTAAAAGTCTAAAATCTTCTAAAATCTTTAAAAAATCTATTAAATCTTTAAAAAAGAACAATCATATAACTAATCATGAAAACTCCCTAATTGAGCACTTAGGCACTAAAGTAATTGTAAATAACACAAAAAACAAGAATGTTATAAACATACATTTTTCTGATGATGAAGATTTAGATAGAATTATAGATTTAATTTTAAATGAAGAATAAGAAATTTAATTTATTTATAACATCTAATGATGTTGATAATTTTGGAACCTCTTATTCAATAAGTAAGTTTTCAATTTATTTTCTTATTAGTAGCTTATTTTTAGTTTTGTTTTTCTCATTTTTTGGATTTTATTTCTTATTTTTATATAGTCCTCAAATTAATCCTACTCCAATTTATAATAATGATACTTCTAATATTCAATTCTTAAAAGATCCTGTTAAAGCAAAAAATAATTCTGATTTTGAGACATCTTTTATTACAAGTAATTTTGATAATAATCATATGGGTATTGATATAAATGGAAGTATTGGTACTAAAATCTATTCTCCAATGGTTGGTCAAGTAATTTATTCAGGGTTTGATAAAAAAAATGGTAATTCAATTATCATTTCTCATAGTAATGGTTGTATAACCAAATATATGCATAATAAAAAAAACTTTGTAAAATCTGGTGAAAATATAAGTACAGATAAGCCTATAGCGGAAATGGGTAATTCTGGGTCTTCGGTTAAAAGTGAAGGTATTCATCTTCATTTTGAATTATGGAAAGATGGAAAAGTAATTAATCCATCTTTATTTATTAAGAATTTAAAAGTAGTAGATATTGATACATTT
>JAAZYZ010000076.1 GCA_014239355.1 Fidelibacterota bacterium | reverse complement strand
TCCAAAACAAATACTATTACAATCTATATTATCTTGATTTATATCTGATGAAGGACATTCATCATCTAAATCATCAGAGTTATCACACCAACCATTTTCAGGTTCATTACACTGTATTTCTGAAATATTTGGATTTCCAAGGCCATCACCATCTTGGTCTTGAAAAAACTCATATTCTTGTGCATCGCCACCACATGCTCCTAAACAATCATCATCATAACAATTTTCTGTTTCTTGAGCAAACATATCATAATTACACCTATTTTCTTCAATACACCCAGATGCAGGAGATGATGGATAATTAATATCAGTAACACATCTAAATCCTGTATTATTAGCTACTTGATCAAATATACTATATCCAGTATATCCAATTTTTAGTTGTGTAGCATCACTATCAAAAGAGCCGCCAGTTTTAAAATAAATTTCAGGAACAGATGATGAATTTGTATGTTCCCAAACATTTCCACCCATATCATATATTCCAAAGGCACTTAAACTTAAGTTTAATTCACCTAAACCATTATAATAGCCAATTTGTGTAGTTGTAGTATTATTATAGTTAGCATAATTCAAGTTTATTGTATTACCCCATGGATAATCCCAATCATAATTGTTTTTTGCAGCCAATTCCCATTGTTCAAGAGTTGGTAGAGTCCAGCCAAAATGATTTGCATAGATATTGGCACCAATCCATGTAACCCCTGTCACAGGATGGTCAAGATAGATAGATTCATTTCCATCTTCTTCATTTGGCAGAAAGAATGTTTGAGTTTCACAATTATACTGAATCTTTCCACCTTGATTGCTATAATCAGCATTAGTATCATAAATATTATAACCATTTTTATAAACACTGTAACTTCCTGATGGAATATCTTGATTTCCAAAAACTGCCTTTACATTGACATACCACCATTCTGTTGGTTCATATTGATCTCCAACATCTCTATCATGGCATAATGTTGGGTCTCCATAATTATTGCCATTTTCATCGCCCCATAAAACTTCTACAAGCTCAATCTCTAAATAGTTATTTGAATTTAGAAAATTAATAAAATCTCTATTGGTAACAGGAAACCTCATCATACTAAATTGATTATTAACATTCATAAAAATAGGATCAGAGGTTAAAGGGTCTGTATCTATACTATTAATATTAATAGTATTATTATCAGATGCTATTATTTCTATATTATCATCTTCCAAAAAATTAACAATACGAGCTTCAATATTTATAGTTTGATTCCAGTCTGATGGAGGTTGATAATAAGCATTTAATGTATCTGATAATCCACTTTTTATCAGATTATCATTTATTAATATATATGCAAGGTCTACAGATTCTTTATTTTCTATAATAGTAATAATTTCAATTGTACATTCTTCACATGTTATTTCAGAGTTATCTTCTGGATATAGAATGGTTATAGTAGATGCGCCTATTTGTTTATTATTATCTTCGGACTCTTCACAAGAAACAATAAGTAAAACAAAAAAGATTATAAGTATAAAATAATTTTTCATTATTAAAATCCTGTAGAGAATCTCATTACTATTTGGCGTCCCATTTTAGCGCCACCAACTATTTCTCTATGAAGATCATTGAATACATTCAAACAAGATATTGAAGTAGATAAATAGTCATTAAATTCATATTTATAGTGAATATCAAAAAGGTTATAAGGGCCTATCATCCCTCCCCAAATTCCATCTTGCCATTCGAATTGGTCAACATGCCTATACCCTATAGATAGCATACCATAGTCATCATTTTTATAATTAAAATTAATATTCCATTTAAATTTTGGAGCATTGATTGGGTCATTTCTTCTGGTTAGCTCATTGTAAAACTCTGTCGTATTATACCATGAGAAATTTCCAGTAAAAAACATTTCATCACTTAAAATTTGAGTAAAAGCCATATCTATACCTTGAGTCCAAACATTCCCATAGTTTAAAACTCCTAAAATAATTTCTGGTGGACTTGTAGCTCTTCCTTGGACATTATTTGAACTGCAAGGATAACTAGCACATTCATATTCTCCCATACCCTCTTGAGGACTCCACTCATCAATTCCTACTTTATCAAGAAGATTATAATTTATTCCATATTGATTAGTTGATGCATCTGAATAAATCCATGGTAGACCCTGCCCATCAAAGCCTAATTGTGCTGGAGAATAAGTTTGTCCAGTTTCCAAATCAACAAAACCCCATTCTCCTGGATCTCTAGGATCTCCATCACCATCTTTATCATCTTGGTCCCAACCAAAGTCACTAGCCCAAACTTCCCAATCTCCATCATCATCTAAACCATTCCACCCTGTTGAATAAGGTGGATTTGAACCATTTTGATTACCAGGAATAAATCCTGCAAATTCAAAATCATCAACTGTTGCTTCTGTTCCATCTGAATTATATCTATATATAACAGTAGGGGTTATAAAAGTAGCTGGGCTAAAAAAGTCAGAATAATGATTTACATAATAATCTATTGACATAATTGCTCCAAAATCAAATATTTTTTTATATCCTATTTCAAAACTATTTATTTTTTCAGATTTAATAGCTGGCATGTTAGGAATATAACGTTCTCCATCTTTTGCATCATTTGGCTTTATAATATGGCCATCTCCATTAGGCTCAGGAATATAAACTAAGAAATTTGTAGTATCTAAAGGAATCCAATCAGAAGGAACTCCTTCAAATGTATCATAAAGAAAGAAATATGGCATATCTTGTATTCTTTCTATATAATTATCTCCAAAATTATAATTTCCATAAAATTGAGCATCTCCATTTGCATCATAATACATAGGTTGACTAATATTAGTATTTTCATTAACTCTTACATATTGAGTTCCATCTTTATTGCCTCTTAAAAACACATTAAATATTCGATAGTCATAAATATAGTAATTTGTAAATAATTGAGTAGTAGTAGGGGTGTTAAAAGCTCGTCCGAAAGTAAGTCTCCAAGATTCTGTTGGGTGCGGGTCATACATAAGACCAAACTTTGGTCCAAATTGTAAACCTTCTTCTTTTAATTGGTCATGATAATCTAAACGGGCAGCTAAGACTAGCTCCCATTTATCACTCCATAATTTTGTTAATTTAGAAGAAGATTGGAAATATAATCCTGCTTCATTTGCTATTGGATTATCAAATTCAGCTTCATCATCTATAATACCATTTCCATTTTCATCTCTTCCATTAGGGCCATCATTTAATATACTTCCTTTAGTTACAGGATTAGTTCTAAAATAATCTATTCCCCATGTTACATCTGTATCCCAAGATTTAATTTTAAATGTATTTTGGATTTGATAAGCTCTATTAGTAGATAAATCTGTAATTAAATCTCCTCTTAAATAACCTCTGGTGTCACCAGAATAACTACTGTTTAAATAAGTTTGAAAAAACCAATTATTATAACTCATTTTTAATTGATTGAATTTATATTCCCAACCATCTAATAAATATCGTCCTACACCAGTTACAACTTGCGATTTAGACCAGGAATAACCAGATTGAAGAGTAACATCTAAGTCATCCATTCCTAAGAATGGAATTCCATTTATATCAATTCTAGCTTCTACTTTTCTATTGTCTATTTCAAAATCAGGGTAGTCATTTAATAAGTCTCCATTATTATCTGATATTTGTTGAAATCTATTGATTAATTCATTTTCATCACTATTACACCCATAACATCCATCTCCTGTATCATAATTTCCATCTAGCTCATTTAAATCAAGTGGGTACTCACCATTTCCTTCCCCTGGATCATTAGTATTTTCAATACCATCTTGTCCCCAATCTTCATAGTATTCACCTAAATCCCATTGTCCATTAGGGGGTGGCCATATATCACTATTAGCATCAAATTGATAATCAAAGTTATATTCATCCTCATTATCTACAATGCCATTATTATTAATATCTATCCATGCATCACCTGGTTGCCAGATTCCATCACCTTCACCTTCATCAAATGTATAATTTACTCCATCTAGTCCATAATCAAGATGGCCTCCAAATGATAGTGTAGGTTCTCCAACTTCATAGCTATCATTTCCAGCTATATCTTCATAATAATCACCAGCTATTCCATCATCACCAAAATCTTTGGTAAAAACATCAAATAAAATAGTAAATTCATCTTCATCCCAAATATAGTCACCCCGTATATGATCGTCTGTGCTTGCTTGTCCATCTACATAATACCAAGGATTTTCTTCACCATTTAATTGCTCTTCTTTTCTTCCATCATAAATTATAATTTTTAAATCTGAATCTATTGTTTCTCCCCAATTACTTGTTCCATCTCCATCATGATCGTACTCCCAGGATTCATCTACTTGACCATTACCATTATTGTCCATTCCATCATAAGATAAGTCATATTCATCATCTATATTTTCATCAATAACTCCATCTCCATCATTATCAATTCCATCAGCTTCAAAGTAATCTTCATCAATAAGTCCATCTCCATCATCATCATATCCATTAACCCAATCTTCTCCCATTATTCCATCACCATCAGGATCACCAGTATCCATGCCTTCACCATTACCTATTAAAATTATATCTATTGTTCCATCTTCAAGTGTAATTTCCACATATTTAGTTTTTGTATCCCAACCAGCTTCTGTACCTGGTTCACCTATAAATTCATTTTCTTGATATATGCCATCACCATTTAAGTCATTCCAATATTCATCAATATTCCATCCACTTGCTTTTACAACTTCTTTGATATTTTCCCAATTTGCAGGAACTGTATCATCCCAAGAAAATTCATTCCAAGGATTATTATCTTTTCCATCAACCGTTCTATTAGGAGCGCCTATCCATGTATATTGATGGTTTTTCCATTCATCTTCAGATATATATTCCCATTCATAAGCATTGAGATAGGAGCCTGAGAGTTTAAAACTAATATGATCATTCAGTTTTTTTGCAAATCGACCATTTATTTTTCTAAGCTGTCTTTCATCGCCTGTTCCACTTACATTCAGAGAAAAACCTTCTGAAACAGAGGGTGCTTTTGAAACAATATTTACGACACCACTATGTGCATTTGCACCATAAAGTGCAGTTGCAGGGCCTAAGATAACTTCCATTTTTTCAATATCATCTTGTGATTGTGGTATAGTATTATATGATACTACTCTTAACGCAGGGATATTGGCTACTCTACCGTCTGTTAAAGTCAGTAATCTAGAACTAAAACTACTATTAAAACCTCTTACTGATATAGAGTAACTATCCATGCCTGATGCTGTATAATCTACCCCTTTTAACCCTTTTAAATAAGATCCAAGATTAGTGCTAGCTTCAACTTGAATTCTATCAGAGGATATTAATTCTTTTGTTGCCACTGAATTTGTGATTTTGTCTTTAATGGCCTTTACGTTTCCAACAATTTCAGTAGCTTTTACTTTGATATTAGTTGGTGTAAGTGGAATATCTAAATCAAATACTTCGTTATTGTTCAGAGTAATTTTTTTAGTGAATTTTTCATACCCTAGATACTTTACAATGATAGTATAAGTTTGATTATTGGGGATATCAGTAATAATATACTGGCCATCAACATTGCAACTCCCTCCAAAGGATGTGTCTTCTAAGTAAACATTTGCACCAATTAGAGGATTTCCATTATTTTCATCGTATACTTTACCTCTGATAGCTACTGCTAAACAAAGATTCACAATGCAAAATAATATTAAAATTTTTTTGGTCATATACAATAATATTCTATTAAAAGAACACAGTGAATTTAATACAAATTGAACGAAAATAAAAAACCCCCAATTCCTTTTCAGAAATATGGGGGTTTTTTAATATTGTAGGCTAAAAATAGCCTTGAACTGCTATTTTACAAGCATTACTTTTTGAGAAGCAAGACCATTAACAGTTTCAGCTTTAACTACATACATACCACTTGAGAAGTTAGTTGCATCCCATGTAATATTATAGCTTCCAGCATCCATAGTATTATTAACTAAAGTTTCTACTACTTGACCCATTAGATTATATACATTCATTGTTACATGACCTGCATTACCAACTGAAAGCTCAAAGCTTGTTGTTGGGTTAAATGGATTTGGATAAGCAGAACCTAAAGAAATAGCTTCTGGATTAACCACATCTACGTAGTCATTACTATTAGCAGCTAAAGTTTCAAGGATTTCAAAATCACCAACAGCAGTAAATAGCTCTTTACCTTCAGGAGCAACAATCATAAGATTTGTTGTGTTTCCTTCAGTATTATATTCAGCTATAAAAGCATTATCAGTTAATTCAATTGAGAAATCTTCACCATGACTTAAAGTCATTTGAACTGCTCCTACATAACCATTAGACTCTATGCTTACAGAATTCTCATTATTAAAAATTTGAATTTCTGTAGCATCAATTCCTCTGTTACCTAAGATAGCTTGAACAATACCAACTACATCAAGAATATTAATAATATCATCTGAGTTGATATCAGCATTACACGTTTGATTATCAGATAATTCTTCAAGACCTAAGATAGCTTGAACTAAATTAACTACATCAAGAATGTTAACAACATCATCAAGTGTAACGTCACCGTTATGTGCGCATTCTTCAATTTCATCAAAATCAATGTATACTTCTCTTACCTGGAATTCAGGTACACATAATGGTTCCATTACCATACCTAAACGACCTCCACAATCAGAAGGGTCTCCATCTTGTAAACAAGCTGGATCAAAATCATAGGCTCCATCAGAAACTAAGAAACTAGCATCACCAGTTTGGCTATATTGTAGAGCATTCCATGTAAAGAATCCACCCCATGGAGTAAATGAAGCATCCATAAGATAGAAGTTTCTTCCAGCACTGTCACCGAAAACACAATCATCAACCCATGCATCACCAGCAACACTACATAGAGCTGCAGCATCAAATGTTAACATGTAAAGACCATTACAATCCCAAACAGCGTTAGTAAAGAAGTAACCATCTGCACAATCATCTGCACTATCAGCAGGATAAAAATCATGTGTTTCTATATTATAGCAGATTGTTGTTGCTTCTACAGCTCCTTGAGCTATAGCAGCTAATTCAGAACATTGACCATCACTAAATCCAAGTGCAGTACAAGCAGCAACAAAAGCCATCGTCGCAGCCTGGTCACCAGGATATCCATAGCCTTCAAGAGCATAACATCCGTCTACAACATCTGGAAGCCCATTGCCGTTTTCATCTAGAACTATACCTGATTCACATTGGCCAGCAATACCGGCACCTAAAGCACCACCAACATCAGCAGCACCACCAAGAATATCTTGGTTAAAGCCACAATCTGGATTCATTGCTGTTGTCCCAAAATAAGGAACACCAAAAATTCTATCTAGTCCTTCATTTGCATCATCACATGCAGGAGATGGAATTATGCCACCAGTATTTGGATCAAGCTCAAAACACTGTGCTTCATTTGCATTTGCAACACATAGACCATCTTCACATGGATCTAGAGCATCATCACCAAAACCACTTTGAGATAAAGGGCCATCAACAGCATGCCATTCAACATACATGTCTCTAACACCGTTACCTGGAACAGTTTCTAAGTTATGTCCTTTAGATGCATAACCAGCTGATGCACAACCCTCATAAATATCACAATCATTACCTGGGAAACTAGCATCACATGCTGAACCATCAGCATAAAAACCTGCTTGGCATGCACCAAGCGCACCAGCAGTTTGACCAAATGTAAAGAAGTCTAATTCTTCACTTTGAGATAATGAAATTCCACCAGCAGCTCCTGGACCGCCATTAGAAGCAGCAAAAGCACTTAGAGATGGTATGCCAAGATAGTTTACATTTTGGACATAGTTTGAAGGTGTTAAGTTAGATGTATAAACAAGCTCATCAGTAATTGGTAATACTGTACCAGCTGTTGTACAAGTTTCTTCATCTAACTGAGTAGTTGGATAATAACTACCTTCGTTAACAGTTCCTGTTCCATCTTCATTAAATGTTACATTTAAAAAAGCACCACCTAATTCAAGGTTGTCCTCATTAAATGGACCATTTAGAAGCTGGAAGAAACCAGAGTTAATCGGAATAACTGAAACTGGCGTATTAACACCAAATCCATAAGCATCCGAAATGCTTGCTACAGTAGTTTGTCTTGCTAAGCTCGTATATCTTACATTGGTACCAGTTAATTTATAAGTACCAGCTGCATCTTGAGCTAGAAGCAAACCAAAAGAGGCAAGCAATGTAATAAACATAAAACGTTTCATTATAATTTCCTCCTTAGAGATTATTGTTTATTGTTTTATTATTGTCAATTTTAACAGTTAAAATTAAAAGAGAATTAATCTCATTTACAAGAAAAACAGACACAAAAGCGCCTATTTTTCAGCTTTTAACAGATTAGTAACACAAATTAAAAATTATTTTGTTTTTTATCAATAAAAAAATAATAATGATTTAATCTAATAGTTGTGACCTATATCACCTATTGATCAACCATCTTTTTATGGCGAGGATAATAATAATAAAGCCTACACAGCCCATCATTAAAATAGTAAAAGTTTGTCTGACTTCAGAAAGTTTATAAAAATATGAAAGAATATAGTCCATTTTTATTCTATTGATTTTGCAACTAATTCTGCAACATCTAGGGTTTGCATTGTATTTTCATTTCCAGTTACATTCTTAGCATCTTCCATCATAATAGCACAAAAAGAACATGCCGTTGCAACAGTATCTGCTTGTGTATCTACAGCTTGTTCAAATCGTTTAATATTAATTCTTTCACCTTCAGTAATTTCATGCCACATATTTCCACCACCGGCGCCACAGCATAAGCTGCCTGATTTATTATCTTTCATTTCAACAATTTTGCCACTATCACTTAATAAGGATTCAATAATTGTTCTTGGAGCTTCATATATGTCATTGTAGCGACCTAAATAACATGCGTCATGATATGTTATTGTTCCATCAAGATTTTTCGAAACTTTAATTTTTTGTTCATCAATTAGTTTTTGAATATATTCTGAATGATGAACAACATTATAATTCCCCCCAAAATCTTTATATTCTTTTGAGATTACTTGGAAACAGTGGGGGCATGCTGTAATTACAGTATTAAATTTATATTTATTGAGTGTTTCTATATTTTGATTAGCTAAAGTTTCAAATAAATATTCTTCTCCTAATCTTCTAGCTGAGTCTCCTGTGCAAGTTTCTTCTTTACCTAATATAGCAAAATCTACATTTGCATTTTTTAATATTTTAACTAAATCTCTAGCAATGCCCTGATTTCTTGGATCATAAGAGCCTGCGCATCCAACCCAATATAAAACATCAACTTCTTTTTTATCAGCTAAAGTAGGTAAATCTAAATCAAAATCATCAGCCCATTTTGTTCTTTCATGTTGAGGCATTCCCCAAGGATTTCCATTTTGAAGAGTTTTTTCAAGACTTTCATTTGATTGTTCAGGTGGTTTCCCTTCTGATAAGACTAAGTGTCTTCTCATATCTATAATGGTTGGAACATGTTCAATTAGTACGGGGCACTCTTCCATACAAGCTCCACACGTTGTACATGACCAGAGTTCAGTTTCTGAAATAAGACCTCCAACTAGCTCTCCATCATAGTTATTTAAATTTAATGTGTCTGAATATAATTTATGTCTAATATCTGTAATAATTTTCATAGGGGATAAAGGTTTTCCCGTTCTAGATGCAGGACATACAGTAGTACAGCGTGCACATTCGGTGCAGGCTACAGAATCTAATAATTGTTTCCAAGAAAAGTCACTTACTTTATTTGCTCCTAAAGATATATTTTCAATATCAGCATCGGGATCTTCTAATATGCTAGATACATGCATAGGTCTAATCTGTCCTCTTTTAATTAGATTTGTATAAAAAATATTTGTAACAGATGCTATTATATTAAACATTTTTGTCATTGGAAGTAGCGATAAAAATAATAATGATGTTATAGCATGAAACCACCATATTTTCTTCTCTAAAATAACCCATAATGAATCAGATAAAAGAAATGAAATAGTATGTCCAACATATGAGAAATGTGCTGTAATTGGTTTGTCTACAGACAATCTCGCTGCTTCTGCTACAAATCCTCCTACACATAGTAATAATAAAAACCATAAAATTCCACTATCCCCAAATAGATTTCCACGGCCTGTTGTTGTTGTGTGAGGTAGAGGTTCTGGTTTATTTAGATGCCTTCTATATAAAGCCATAATTAAACCAATAGTAAGCATCAAACCACCTGTATCATTTAGGCATGCAAACCATGGGGTATCAAATTCTGGCAGATAATTTAAAAACCATTTTCTTGCAGCAAAAAAATCTACGGTTGTTGCAAATACTAATTCCATAAAGCCCCAACCTATTAAAAAATGCATTATAGAGGCATAAGTAAAACGTTTGGAATAAACTTTTTTTTGACCAATACCAAATGTTAGGGCTGTATATATCTGATATATAATATTTGTTTTATGTGGTTCATCTTTTCCAACCTGGATTGTGAATAGACGCCTTAAATTATATATTAAATACAGTAAGGCTAAAAGTGCTATTAAATAAAATATAATAGGAGGACTGTGTGGAGGAGTATATTCGTATTGATGACCATCAACCATTATTATTTCTCTCTAAAATTCATTTCTATAAAAACATAGGAGAAAGTTAATAACATTGTAACAATAAAAGAAGGGAATTAACCTTCCTTAATTTTATTAATTAATTTTGGAACAATTTCTAATAAATCACCTATTACTGAGTAATCAGCAATCTCAAATATAGGAGCATTTTCATCTTTATTTATGGCCATGATTTTATCTGAACCTTTCATACCTACTTGATGCTGAATAGCCCCTGATACTCCAAGAGAAAAATATAATTTAGGACTTACTACTTGGCCTGATGATCCAATTTGACGGTCGTGAGGTAGCCATCCATAATCAACAATTGGCCTAGAAGATCCAAGCTCTGCGTTTAATAAAGTTGTTAATTCTTGCGCTATAGAAAGATTTTCTTCTTTTGCAATACCTCTTCCAACTGATACGATCAAATCTGCTGCGGTTAAATCAACTCCACCTTTTTGTTCTTTGAATTTTTCCTCAGGTCTAATATGGTTTGTTATTTCCTCTAAGTCTACTTCAACTGTATTTATTTGCGTAGTTCCACTTTCTAAGTCATCTGCTTTGAAACAACCAGATTGAATAGAGCAAAATACATTTGTGTTTAGTTCAAAATCATTGTTCAATTTTCCTTGATATGTTTGGCGGGTAATAATTAATGAGTCATTTTCATTATTTAAACCAATGCAGTCTGATATAAAAGGATAGTTTAATCTAGCACTTAATCTTGGGACCCAATCTCTTGTTTCATATGTATGAGCAAATAATACTGCATTACAGCTATCATCAATTAATGTTTGTAATGCTTTAGCATAATGTAAAGGGCTATAGTTCTTTAATTTATCATTTTTAACAAAAATAATTTCATTTAGATTATAATTTGATAATTCATTTGTTGCACTTTCATGAAATGTAATAGCATTTACATTAGAAGTTAAGCTTTGAGCACATTTTAGTGCCTCTAATGACATTTTATTTATCTTATTGTCATCTACTTGTATAAAAACTAAAATTTTCATATTAATCCCAATTCATTTTTTAAAATATTATGTAATTTTTCTGCCACTTCATCTGCAGAGCCTTCTATTTTTACAGTTTCTTTTGTTTTTTGTGGTATATACATAGATTTTAAATTATCTATTTTATTAGCATTTGTATCAATTTCAGATAATTTAATTGTATTTATTGGTTTCTTTTTCATCATCATAATACCTCTTAATGATGCGTATCTTGGTTTATTTATACCTGACTGTATTGTTAAAGATGCTGGTAAATCTAGTTCTGACCACTGAAACCACCCATTTTCAAGTTCACGTTTTATTTTTATCTTTGTAGTATCAGATATATTTGTTTCCATAACCAATGATCCATGACTCATATTTAAATGTTCTGCTAATAAGACTCCAAGCTGACCATTTCCCATATCATCTGATTGTAATCCAGATAAAATCAAATCAAAGTTTTCATCTTTTAAAACATTATTAAATATTTTTGATATATTTAAAATATCATATTCATCATTAGTATCGTTTTCAATGAATATTCCTCTATCCGCCCCTTTTGATAAAGCATCTTTAATTACTTGTATAGCAGACTCACTGCCAAAACTACATACGACAACCTCTCCTTGTAATTTTTCTTTAATAAGTAAAGCTTCTTCTACAGCATAATTATCACTTTCATTAGTTACAAAGTTAAAATTACTTTTATCAACAGATAAATTTTCTGAATTCAATTTAATTGCATCATTTTTATCTGGAACTTGTTTTACTAAAACACAAATTTTCATAGTTTTCATTTCCTAAATTTTACAAAACCGACTAAGTAGTCTAATTTAGCTATAAATTAATTTTATTTGCAAGAAAAACCGACCAATCAGTCTATAAGATATATTTTTACTATTTTTTATAAATTTTTACAGCACTTTTAATATCACCATAGTATATATTTTTTGCTTGTTCTACTAATTTTGCTGTAATTATAAGATAGGCCCAGGTTGGAATGGTAGCTTGGCTACATCCCTTAATTAGAACATTATCATTTTTATACTCATTCCAATTTATAGTGTCAATTTTTTTTCTAAATTTTTTTTCGATTAAGATGCCCTCACTTAAGAAATCATCTAGTATAATAGTTTTCATTTTACTCCCAGTCTTTTTTTTCTTTTTCTTTATTTTCAGTTGGAGCAAAGCCTAATTTTTGTCTGCCTTCATTAGTCATCATTTCAGGTTGCCATGGAGGGTCAAATACAACTTCTACAGTTACATTTTTTATATTTTTAATTTGTTCTAATTTAGATTTAATATCATCAGCCATATATTGCCCCATTGTACAGCCGGGTGTTGTAAGTGACATGATTATATCTATATTATTATTAATAATTTTTATATCATAAATCAGACCTAAATTCCATAAATCTATAGGTATTTCTGGATCATAGCATTGTTTTAAAATTGATATTACTTCTTCCTTATTGATTAAACTCATGTCATTCGCCTTTAAATTTTTCATTAAACATATCGATTACCGTATTAATTTCTTTTGTTGTATTAAATTTTCCAATACCAAATCTAATTGTATTATTTATTTGCTCTTTTTTTAAATTTAAAGCTAACAATACATGTGAAGGAGTAGGCGTAGATGATGAGCATGCAGATCCTGTTGAACAAGCAATTTTAGTCAATTTCATCATTATTTTTTCGGCACTATATTTTGGAAATGTAATATTTAAATTTCCTTCCAGCCTATTTTTTAAATCTCCATTTACTATTAAATCTGGAAAAATTTTTTGCAAACCAGTTGATAAAATATTTTTCATTTTATTGATCTTTTTATTATCTGTATTTTTATTCTTAATTGCAATTTTACATGCTGTACCAAAACCTACAATATTATGAACTGGTAATGTACCGGGTCTATAGCCATATTCATGACCCCCTCCATGCAAAATAGGTTTAAGCTCAATTCTAGGATTTCTTCTTCTTACAAACAATGCTCCAATTCCTTTAGGAGCATAAATTTTGTGTCCTGATATTGAAAGAAGATCAATATTCATTTTATTAATATTAATTTCTCTTTTACCTAAAGTTTGTGCTGCATCAACATGAAAAATGATATTATGTTTTTTACATAGTTCTCCAATTTGTTCAATTGGTTGTATGGTTCCAATTTCATTATTACCATGTATCATCGTACATAATTTTGTATTTTTTGTAATATGTTTTTTAATTTTGTTGACATCTATAATTCCATTTTTTCCAACAGATACAAAAGAAACTGTAATATTTTTCTTTGAAATAGCATTTAATACATCAATTACTGCTTTATGTTCTATATTACTTGTTATAATATGATCTCCATTTTTAATATGGCTACCTATTAACCCCTTTAATGCTATATTTATAGATTCTGTAGCACCACTTGTAAAGATAATTTCATTTGATTGAGCACCAATAATATTTGCAATTTCTTCTCTTGCAATTTCTACAGCTTCATCAGCTTGCCATCCCAAAATATGATTAACACTTGCAGGATTTCCAAAAGAGGTTTCTAAATAAGGTTTCATAGATTTTAGAACTTTAGGATCTATAGGAGTTGTTGATTGGTTGTCAAGATAAATTATGTTATTCATTATTTATTTGATTTGAATTAAATGTAATGATTCCTTCTTCACAATAGTTCCTATAACACTATGTGAAAGACATTTTTGTTTTTTTAGATTATTTAATAAGTCTTCTTTTTTATTTTCTGATACTGATATTAGTAGACCTCCTGATGTTTGTGCATCATATAGCTGTAATTCATTTAATATTTTATTATCTGCTTGATAGGTTACAACTGAATTGAAACAATCATAATTTTTTCTTGTACCACCAGGAATATTTTGTTTATTTGAAGCATAATCACTTGCTCGATTAATGAGTGGTACATCTTTTGCATTTATTATAGCACTTACATTACTTGATTCACACATTTCTTTTAAATGCCCAATCAAACCATAGCCTGTTATATCTGTACATGCATTTACACCTACTTGATTCATTGCATTTGCAGCTTTAGCATTTGAGTCAGTCATAATTTTTACAATATTATTAATATCATCTTGTGTTGCATTGCCTCTTTTTATTGCTGTAGAAATAATTCCTGTACCTATAGGCTTAGTAAGAATTAAACAATCTCCAATTTGAGCATTATTATTTCTTACTAATTGTTCTTTTTTAACTAAGCCAGTCACGACCATTCCATATTTAGGTTCTTTATCTTTTATACTGTGACCTCCTAAAATTGGAGCTCCAGCATCATTAGCAATATCTTGACCACCTTTCAATATTTGATGAAGTACTTCTAAAGGCAAATCATCTGTTGGGAAGCATGTTATATTTAAGGCAAATATTGGTTTTCCTCCCATAGCATAAATATCAGAAAAAGAATTAGCAGCAGCAATTCTCCCAAAATCATATGGATTATCTACAATAGGCGTAAAAAAATCAACACTCTGTATTAAAAAGTTTTTATCATCTATAGGGTAAATAGAACAATCATCAGATGTTTGATATCCTTTTATATTTTCATTTAAAAGAAATTTAGTTTCATTAAGTTTTTCTAAAATCTCTCCGAGATCTTTAGGATTAATTTTACACGCTCAACCTGCGCCAGAACTATAAGATGTAAGTTTTATGTTTTTCATAAATTTTTTATTATTAAAAAATAAAGTAAAAATAATACTTAAATATAAAAATAATTTTTGTCTTATTTAAAAGAATATGGGTAAATTATACTACCTAACTAATAAATACAATTTAATGGCAAAGAGAGAAATAAATTCTAAGGAAGTTGATTTGATTACCATAAGGTTTGCTGGTGATTCAGGTGATGGTATGCAATTAACTGGAAATCAGTTTACTACCAACTCGGCATTGTTTGGTAATGATATTGCTACACTTCCTGATTTCCCTGCAGAGATTAGAGCACCTCAAGGAACTTTAGCTGGGGTTAGTTCTTTCCAATTACAATTTAGTAATAAAGATATACATACTCCTGGTGATAAGTTAGATGTATTAGTTGCTATGAATCCTGCAGCTTTAAAAGTTAATTTGGCAGATTTAAAACCAAATGGAATGATAATTGCGAATACAGCAAATTATAATAAGAAAAATTTTACTTTATCAGGTTATGAAACAGATCCATTAGAAGATGGTTCTCTTGATGATTATAAATTAATAAAAGTTGATATGAATGATTTGGTAAATAAAGCTTTAGAAGATATTGATTTACCATCAAAAATGAAGTCTAGAAGCACAAATATGTTTGCTTTAGGGTTGTTATATTGGCTTTATGAAAGAAATATTGATTCCACGATTAAATTTTTAGAAACTAAATTTAAAAGTAAACCTGAGATTGTTAAAGCAAATATTAAAGCATTAAAAACAGGGCTTCATTATGGTGAAACCATTGAAGCTATTCGGACAACCTTTAGGGTTTCAAAAGCTTCTCTTAAAAAAGGCACCTATCGTAATATAATGGGTAATGAGTGTTTGACATTGGGGCTAATAGCTGCTGCAAATAAAGCAAATTTAGATTTATTTTTTGGTGGTTATCCTATTACTCCGGCCAGTGATATTTTACATGAATTATCTAAATATAAGAATTATGGTATAAAAACATTTCAGGCTGAAGATGAAATTGCAGGAATTTGTAGTGCATTGGGAGCAGCATTTGCTGGTAATTTAGCAATTACTGCAAGTAGTGGTCCTGGAATTGCTTTAAAAGGTGAAGCAATGGGGCTTGGAATTATTACTGAATTACCTATAGTTGTTATCAATATTCAAAGAGGAGGACCTTCTACGGGATTACCTACAAAAACAGAGCAATCAGATTTAAATCAAGCAATGTATGGCAGAAATGGTGAATGCCCTGCAGTAGTAATAGCAGCACAGTCACCTTCTGATTGTTTTCAGACGGCATATGAAGCCTGTAAAATATCTTTAGAATTCATGGTACCTGTAGTACTACTATCTGATGGTTATATTGCAAATGGTTCTGAACCTTGGCGATTACCAAATCTGGATAAATTACCTGAAATTAAAACTAAGATTATTAAAAAAACTTCAGATGAAAAATTTACTCCTTATAAAAGAGATGAAAAAACTTTGGCAAGAGATTGGGCTTTGCCAGGAACTCCTGGGCTAGAGCATAGAATTGGTGGATTGGAAAAAGCTGCAAATACAGGAAATGTAAGCTATGATGCTGATAATCATGATTATATGGTTAAACTAAGACAGAAAAAGATTGATGTTGTTGCAGATTTTATTCCCAAATTAGAGGTTTATGGTGAACCTAAAGGTGAATTATTAATTTTAAGTTGGGGTGGAACCTATGGAGCGTGTAGAGCTGCAGTTGAGAAGGCAAATAAAAATAAAATATCTGTTTCACATGTAAATTTAAAATACATCAACCCATTTCCAAAAAATTTAGCAGAAATATTATTAAAATTTAATAAAATTTTAATACCCGAAATAAATTTAGGCCAGTTATCAACAATCATTCGCAGTAAATATCTTATTGATGCTTTAAGTTTTAATAGAGTGTCTGGTAAACCTTTTACAACTACTGATATTTATGAAAAAATTGAACAAATTATAGAGGAAAGTTAATTATGCCTGAATTAAAAGATAAATTAACCAAAAAAGATTTTGTTTCTGATCAGGATATTAAATGGTGCCCAGGTTGTGGTGATTATTCTATTTTAAATTCAGTACAAAAAACATTTCCTGATTTAGGTGTAGCTAAAGAAGATTTTTTAGTTGTTTCGGGTATAGGATGCTCAAGTAGATTTCCATATTATATGAATACTTATGGTTTTCACTCAATACATGGTAGAGCACCAGCGGTAGCAACTGGAGCAAAATTAGCAAACCCTAACTTATCTGTTTGGCTTATAACAGGTGATGGAGATGCAATGAGTATTGGTGGTAATCATTTTATTCATATCTTAAGAAGAAACGTTGATATAAATATTTTAATGTTCAATAATAGAATATATGGATTAACTAAAGGACAATATTCACCAACATCAGAATTAGGAAAGCTAACAAAATCTACTCCGGTAGGCTCCTTAGATTATCCATTCAACCCCCCTAGTTTAGCTCTAGGAGCTGGAGCTACTTTTATAGCTCGTTCAATTGATAAAGACATCAAGGGTCAAGGTATAATTTATAAAGAGAGTCATGAACATAAAGGTTCATCATTTGTTGAAGTATATCAAAACTGTAATATATTCAACGATGGAGCTTTTTCTATTTTGACAAATAGAGATACTAAATTAGATAATGTAATTTATTTAACTCATAATGAACCAATGGTTTTTGGTTTTAGGGATGCACCAAAAGGTATAATACTTGATGGGTTTAAACTTAAAGTTGTTAGTTTAGATAATTATTCAAAAGATGACTTATTAGTTCATAATAAATATGATAAAAATTTAGCTATGTTAATATGTGAAATGACTTATGATGAATTATTACCTACTCCATTTGGAGTTTTTTATGTTGAATCTAAACCTACATATGATGAATTGTTCACAAAACAAATTGATGGACAAATAAAATCTAAAGGTACTGGAAAATTAAAAGATTTAATTTATACAAAAAACACTTGGGAAATTAGTTAATTTCAATTTTCTCATTTAGGAGAATGTTTATATGAGAATAGAAAAAGACACAATGGGAGAAGTTAATCTTCCAGATGATAGTTATTATGGAGCTCAAACTCAACGAGCTGTTGAAAACTTTCAAATTAGCTCTACAAAAATTCCTAGATCTATGATTGCTGCAATTGCAATGATTAAAAGGTCTGCTGCAATTGTAAATCATAAATTAAGTTTTTTAGATTCAAAAGTTAAAGATGCTATTGTTAAATCTTCAGATGAAGTTATTCAAGGTAAATTTGATGATCAGTTTGTAGTAGACATATATCAAACTGGTTCAGGAACTTCATCTAATATGAATGCTAATGAAGTGATAGCTAATCGTGCTTGCGAAATTTTAAAAGGTGACAGAGGTGATAAATCATTAGTTCATCCAAATGATCATGTTAATTTTGGGCAATCTAGTAATGATGTTATTCCGACATCAATTCATATTGCAGCTAGCATGGAAATTACAAAAAGATTAATACCTGAATTAAATGAATTAAAGAAAACTTTAGATAAAAAGTCTAAAGAGTTTGACCATATAATTAAAATTGGAAGAACACATTTACAAGATGCTACTCCAATCACATTAGGACAAGAATTTTCAGGCTATACTAAAATGGTTGATAATTCAATAAAACGCATAGAAAGTAATTTACCATTTTTATATCAATTAGCACAAGGTGGTACAGCAGTTGGTACAGGCATTAATACACATAAAGATTTTGGTAAATTTATAGCTCAAGAAATATCAAAAATTACAAATCTTGATTTTAGAGAAGCTGATAATCATTTTGAGGCTCAAGCTACTCAAGATAGTATCGTTCAATTATCTGGTTCTTTAAAAACTTTATCAGTGTCTCTTTATAAAATTGCAAATGATATTAGATGGTTAGGCTCAGGCCCTAGATCAGGTTTAGGTGAATTAATTTTACCTGCAGTACAACCTGGTTCATCAATCATGCCAGGTAAAGTAAATCCAGTTATATGCGAATCTTTAATTCAGGTTACATCACAAGTTATTGGTTATGATAGTGCTATTACATTAGGTGGTTTGGGTGGTGTTTTTGAATTAAATTTAATGTTACCTTTAATTGGTTCTAATATTTTGGAATCAATCAACATTTTATCTAATAGTATAAAAATGTTTAGATTAAAACTACTTGATGATTTAAAGGCTAATGAAAAAAAATGTATGAGTTATATTGAAGATAGTTTAGCCATGTGTACTACTCTTGCTCCAATTATAGGCTATGATAAGGCAGCAAAAATTGCAAAAAAAGCTTATAAAACAGGGAAAACAGTTCGTGAAATTTGCTTAGAAGAAAATGTTTTAAGTAAAGAAGAATTACAAATTACTTTAGATCCTCACAGTATGATTAGTCCTAATGATAAAAACAAAAAATAATAAATATTTCAAACTCTTTATTTATTCATTTTCTTTCTTTGCGCTTATATTTATAATCCTACTTCTTAAATATTTTCAGATTAGTTATTCAATTGATTCTAATAAAATTAATCATAATAGTATGTTTTATGGATTGCCTTCAGTTGATTTACTTAAGGAATATAAGCCTAAACAACTTTCAAAAATTATTTCTTCCGATAATAAAGTATTATATGAATTTTATGATTTTGATTCAAATAGAGAAGTTGTAGATATAAAGTATATTCCAATTCATGTTATTCATGCTTTGATAGCTAATGAAGATAGAAACTTTTTAAATCACTATGGTATTCACATTCCATCTATTCTTAGATCCTTAACAATTAATGTTTTAACAAATGCTAGAGCACAGGGTGGTAGTACAATCACAATGCAGCTTGCAAGAAATCTTTATGATAATAAATTACAAGATATTGGTCGTGAAAAAACAATAACAAGAAAAATTAAAGAGATTATACTAGCTGTTAAAATAGAGCAGGTATATACAAAAAATGAAATTTTAGAGATGTATCTTAATTCTGTATATTTTGGCAATATTAAATCTAGACCTATGTGGGGCATTCAAAAAGCATCAAAAATGATTTTCGGAAAAGATATAAGCGAATTAGAATTACATGAAAGCAGTTTATTGATTGCTATTCTACCTTCACCAAATAATAGAGTTCCTTTTAGGCATCCTAAAAATGCTATTAATTATCGTGATAGAGTACTTAAAAAAATGTATGAAGAAAAATTTATAACTAAAGCTGATTATGAATTAGCTCAATTACAACCTTTACCAGAAGAAGCATTTTTAGATAAAAGAAAGTTTACGCCTTATTATGTTCAGTATGTTGAAAAAGAATTAAAAAAATTGAATAATACTAATTATAAAAATGGTGGATTAGTTATACATACTACCATCGATAGTCGTATTCAAAATGCATTAGAGGATTCTTTTGATGAAGTAATGTTATCAGAAGACGATGGTTTACAGAAAAATTTCAATAATACTATTTTAAATAAAGAAGATGCATATAATGATAGATTGAAAAATATATGTTCATCTATGGAATCTGATAAGATTAATATTTTTAATGATTCATTATATATGAATTTAAATAGACAAATATATACTTTATCTAATGATTCAGATAATCAATTAAATAATCAATTACTTGAGGAAGGGACTGCTAACAAACTCTCCCTCTTAAAAAAACAGCGTAATTTTATGAGGGATAGTCTACGTCAAACATGTTTTTCAAATATTAAAAATATTATTAAGAATCAAGAAATTATTCCTAATGATTTAAGAAGTAAGCTTCTTGTCCAAGGTGCAGCTGTAATTTTTGACATTAAAACAGGTTCAGTTCTAGGTATGGTAGGTGGAAGACAAGAAGATGAATATCATGATTATTTTAATCGTGCTATTTTAGCAACTAGACAACCAGGTTCTACCTTCAAGCCATTTGTATACTTGTCAGCTATTAATTCAGGCTATTCTCCATCTACAAAATTGATAAATCAAAATGTAACAATTAAAGATAAAATTGGTTATTGGATTCCTGAAAATTGGAATAATGAGGTAGGTGGTATTTATACTTTAAGACAGGGATTATATGGTTCAGTTAATTTAATTTCTGTAAGAATTATGAATGACTTAGAAATTACACCAAATGCTATTCAAAAAACAGCTTATAAATTTAATTTAACTACTCCAATTAAACCTGTTCCTTCAATTACATTAGGTTCTTCTGAAGTAAAACCAATTGAAATAACTTCAGCTTATTCAGCAATTGCTAATTCAGGAACTTATTTAGAGCCAATGATTATTAATCAAATAATGGATAAAGATGGGAAATTAATAAAAAGTTTTTTACCTCAGCCAGAAGTAGTTGAGTCGGAAGCTTCTTCATATATATTATTAGATATGATGAGAGATATTGTTGATGAGTATAAATTTAAATTTTATGATCAGAATGAAAATGGAAAGTATAATGATGGAGACTATGTTTATGGTAGAGGTACAGGCCATGCTTTAAGAACAAAGTATGATTTTGGTTTTGATTATAAAGATTTTGATAAAAATGGTAAATTCAGCAGATATAATCAAAAAGAAATTAATTCTTCTAAAATTACCATACCTTGTGCTGGTAAAACAGGTACTACAAATAAACAAACTGATGCATGGTTTGTAGGGTTTACTCCTGAAATTTCTATGGGAGTATGGATTGGTATGGATGATAAAAGAATTAGATTAGGTAAGAATTCGTATGGTTCCTCAACTGCTTTACCAATTTTCGCAAAAACAATGAATAAAATATATAATATTGGTGATTATTATTTGTCAGGCAATAGATATGAATTAGATCCTTACAATGATTCTTGGAATTATATTCCTGAAGGAGTATCTAAAATAAAAGTTTGCAAAGATAATGATGCTGAAATTTGTAAAGCAAATAAATATTGTCGTGAGAGTTATAGTGAATTTTTTTTAAAAGACTTTGAACCGATTGAATGCAATTAGAATTTTTTGATTGTAACTTCTACTCCTAATTTTTCTGCAATACTATTTAATTTATCATCTAATTCCTTTTTATTAATTTTTGATTTTGAACCAATTACTAAATCCATCATAAATAATGGTGTAGCAGACATTGGAGCATTTTTTATTTTTGTATTAACTTCATCAATATTTATATTTATTTCTGATAAAAATTTAGAAAAAGCATAGACAATCCCTTCATTATCTGCCCCATTTATATAAAGATGAAATTTATTTTCATACAGTATATTTTGATTAGTTTTAGTTTTAATTAGGCTGACAGACAAATCATCAATTTGATTAAGAGCTTCAGTTAACATTTTTATTTTTTCATGTTGGATATCAATTAGAATAAGCATAGCAAATTCTTTTTCTAGTCGAATCATTTTACTAGTTTCAATATTAGCATTATGTTTACCAATTATAGATGACATTTCGGAAACAATACCTTTTTTATCAGGACCATTTGCTGATATAATTAGTTTTGAGCGCATATTTAATATATTAATTTATATTGATTAGGCAATTGATTTATAATTTGAATTGATTTTTTAAACATAGTATATCCAAATTCAATTTTATTTAAATCTGAGCAAAATATTTCAGCAATTATGTCATTTTCTTTTACATAGTCTCCATGTTTTTTAATCAATTTAAAGCCGGCATTAGGATCAACTGTATCTTCAATTTTTTTTCTTCCACCACCCAATTCTATGATTGACATTCCCAAGCCTTTTGTATTGAAAAAATTCAGATATCCTTCTTTGTCTGCTTTAATTATTTTTGTTATTATTGGGTTTAATTTAATTGATTCTATTTCTCCCCCATGATTTAAGATCATATGTTCAAATTTTTCATAAGCTTTTCCATTGTTTAATACTGTTTCAATTTGTCTTCTTCCATTTTTTATGCCTGCTAATTTTAAACAATTCTCGCCTAGATGATAAATAATCTCTAAAATGTCATTAGGTCCATTTCCTTTTAGTGTTTCTATAGACTCAATTACTTCACACAATAATCCAGAATAATTTCCAAGAGGTTGATTCATATCAGTAATTAAATATTTTATTTTAACATTAAATTTTTCGCCAACATGTTTTAAATATTTTCCTAAAGTAATAGCTTCTTTTTTATTTTTTATAAACGCGCCATTTCCAATTTTAATATCCATAACAAGGTAATCTATACCTTCAGCTATTTTTTTACTTAAAATACTTCCGCAAATTAGAGGGTTTGATTCTATGGTTCCTGTTAGGTCTCTTAGAGCGTATATTTTTTTATCTGCAGGACATATTTCATCTGTTTGTCCAATTATAGACACACCTGTTTTAATTACAGTTTTTTGAAATTTATCTACGCTTAAAAACCCATTATATCCATTAATAGATTCTAATTTATCTAATGTTCCACCTGTATGGCCCAAACCTCTTCCAACTATCATTGGCACATAACAACCACATGCAGCTAGTATTGGGCCAAGTATTAAAGATATTTTATCACCAACTCCACCTGTAGAATGTTTGTCTATAATAGGCCCATTTAAGCCATCAAATCTTATTTTTTGACCAGAGTTAGTTAGGCTACTGGTATAATTTGCTGTTTCAGTAGGACTCATCCCATTTAAATATACTGCCATTAACCAAGCAGCCATTTGATAATCAGGAATTTCATCTTTAGTAAATCTATTAATTATAGATTCAATTTCTTGTTCTGAGTGTTCTAGAGAATGTTGTTTATTTTTAATTAGAGTATACATTTATTTTTTTATTTTTAAAATTAATAGACCAAATGCTAGCACAATTAGATTGGGTAACCACATAGATAAAATTGGATTAAATAAATTTTTGTCTGCAAGCTGTTCTCCACCAACTATTAAAATATAATATAGTATAAAAAACATTAAACTAATTGACATACTTACCGCCATATTGCCTCTTTGCATTTTTATGCCTAGAGGAGCTCCAATTAATAAAAAAATAATACTAGCAATAGGTATTGCAAATTTTTTGTGCATTTCAACTGTATTTCTATTTATTTTGTTAGCGCTTCTTCCAATATTTTTTAGATATCCTGATATAATTGTTTTATTAGCTTGCGCCTTTACTTTATAAATTTTTTTCTGGTCTTTATTAATTATTTTTAATAATGAATCAGTATTTTTAGATTCTATTAATTGTATTAAATCAGTATAATTAACATTTGATGTATCAATGTTAAATAAATCTAATCTTTTATTTATTTTGTATTTCAAATATGTAATTTTATTTTCTAAAGAATCAATATTATGATTTAACATATTTAAAGTTAATTCCCTATCTCCTCTAACATATCTTAATTTCCTATTATTAGTTTTATCAATTGGAACTTTCAATTTATAGTTTTCAAAGTTTATTTGCCTGTATTCTTCATTTATTACAACTCTTTCATGTATTGTTCCATCAAAAAGATTAAACATAATATTCTCATTATTACTATTTATAATTACAGAATCAGCAATCACACTCCTTGTTAATCTATTATTATAAATTTGATGAATAATTATGTCATAAAATTTAGATTTATTAGTCTTATCTCTTTCTTTGAATTTTACAATATGGTTAGGAATCAAATCTGAATAAATATTTTCTTCAAATTCTACATCAGGCCGTTTTCTTGATAACTCATGGTTTAGTTTTCGTGCCTGATAATTCATTTTAGGCAAGACATTGCAACTAAAATAAATTGTAATACATGCTATTATAGTTGCGCTAAATAATGAAGGTTGTATTATATCATACATTCTAATACCAGATGATTTAAATCCCACAACTTCATTATCTGATGATAGCTTTCCATAGGTTAAAATAGAGGCAACTAAAACAGCCATAGGAATAGCCATTGCTATAATCCATGCTGTATTATAAAATAATAATTTTAATAAAAAATAAGAATCAAAACCCTTACCTAAAAACTTATCAAGCAACTTAATCATTAATTGTATTAATAATATTGCATAGATAATTGATATAGATATTACAAATGATCTAATAAATTCTTTGAGGACATATCTAGTTAAAACTTTCATAGCTAAAATTTAAACTATAAAGATTGTATAAAAAACAATGAACTTATTAATATTTAATTTGCTTTAAAGCATCTAATGAGATTAATTTACGGACCCGAGAATAAGATTCGAGGTGTAGCGTAGTCCGGTTAGCGCACCTGCTTTGGGAGCAGGGGGTCGCAGGTTCAAATCCTGCCACCTCGACATTTTATTGAGAAAGCCTCTTTTATAGAGGCTTTTTTATTTTTAGTTTATATCTATGGCAGAAAACAATAATATGGATTGGTGGCTAGCAGGCAACCAAGTGTGGCTGGATCAAGTTATTGAAGAAATAATTGAACCAGACTTACCGATTATCGATCCCCATCATCATTTATGGAGCTTTTTCGGAGTCGATTATCTAGCACGACAGTTTCATACGGACATAAACTCTGGTCACAATATCAAGAAAACTGTATATGTTGAGTGTGGCATGAGTTATCTAAATGATGGAGTTGATTATCTAAAATCATTGGGTGAAACTGAATTTGTCGTACGGCAAGCCAAGCAAATTGAAGAGCTTGGAGGTCGTCCTATTGTAGATGGCATCGTTGCAAAGGCTGATTTAAGGCTTACTGACAGTCTTGATGATGTGCTGAATCAGCACTCAGAAATAAGTGAAAATCGGCTCAAAGGTATTCGTCACCCTGCAGCAAGAGCAGAATATCCAGAAGCCTTAAGTATTTCAGTGTGCGCGCCTGAAGGATTATATGAAGATACCAAATTCAAAGAAGGACTTAATATATTAGGTCGCAAAGGACTAAGCTATGATGCTTGGCACTACCATTATCAAAATCAAGCATTCACAGCTTTGGCGCGGGCAGTTCCAGATACAACCCTGATTTTAGATCACTTCGGTACACCCTTAGGTGTTGGACCATATGCTAATCACCGAAATGAGATATTTATTCAATGGAAAAAATATATGCAAGAAATGGCAAAATGTGAAAACGTAGTTATCAAATTGGGTGGGCTTGCAATGTCAGATAATGGATTTGGATGGGAAAGTAAACCAAAACCACCAACATCAGATGAATTTGTTGCTGCTCAGAAGGAGTATTACCTTCATGCCATTGAATGCTTTGGTCCAAGCCGCTGCATGATGGAAAGTAATTTTCCAGTAGATCGAAATTCTCTATCTTATGCTGTCCTAATTAATGGCCAGAAGAAAATTGTTTCTAATTTTTCTGAAGATGAAAAGCTGCAACTCTTTTACGGAACAGCAGACAAAGTTTATCAACTTTAATATTTAACTAATAACTAAATAATTAAGGAATAAAATATGGATAATGTTAATAAAAAAAATATATCAGTTATAGGTTTAGGGTCTATGGGTTTTGCTTTAGCAGAAACTTTGCTTAAAGCTGATTTTAATATTTCTGTTTGGAATAGAACATCATCAAAAGCACAAAAACTTGAAAATAAAGGTGCAAATATATGCTCTACTCCAAACGAGGCTTTTAAAAATAGTCAATTTATAGTTGCCTCTTTATCTAACTATGAAGCTTGGAATAATATCATTGATTCTAATCAAATTGATATGGACTTAAGTGGAAAAACAATAATTCAATTAACTACAGGTAGTATTGAAGAGGTGAGAGCTCTCAATGATTGGGTGAAAAAGTATAATGGAGATTTGCTTGAAGGGGTAATTTCATGTTTTCCCAGTCAGATAGGTACTAAAGAAAGTTTAATTTTATTAGCTGGAAGTGATAATTCAATCAATAACTGTAAAGATATTATAAGTATTTTATCCCCTGAATATAAAAATTTAGGTAGCAATCTTATTGCTCCTACAGTTTTAAGTCGTGCTTTTCTTTCTGGCGCACTTGGCGGACTAATTGGTATGATAAATGGAGCAGTGCTTTGTCAAAAAGCAGATATATCTTTAGATGATTTTAAAGAAATTTATATGGATAGAAGCTCAATTATAGAGCAAGAGTCCAAAAGAATTATTGATGCAATTGCAACAGAAGATACTGAAAATACTGAAGCATCAGTTAGTGCATGGGGACATGGACAAGAAGCTTTGCTGGCAATTAGCAAGACTCTTGATTCAAATATAGATTTTCAATTAGCATTAAATAAACTTTTTAAAAAGACAATTGAGGCTGGTTTAAAAGATCATGATTTATCTGCAATGCATAAGATTTTTAATAAATAATAATTATTAATTGTTTTTAACAAAAGGAGAAAATGAAAGTAAATGATAAAATAACGGTTCTTGTTGTTGGGGCAAGTGGAACAACGGGTCGATTACTTGTTAAGCAACTACTTGATTGTGGACAGGTTGTTAAAATAATTGTGCGCTCAAAGAATAATATTCCAGAATCCATCAAAAACCATACAAATATATCTATTATTCAGGCAAGCATATTAGATCTTAGCATACCCGAATTAAATAAACATGTAAAAGGGTGTAACGCAATAGTATCATGCCTTGGCCACAACCTGAGTTTTAAAGGTATATTTGGGAAACCTCATAGGCTTGTAACGGATGCAACCAAAAGATTATGCACTGCAATAAAGGTAGGAGAGCCTGAAACTACAGTTAAATATATACTAATGAACACTGTAGCAAATAGAAACCGTGATTTAACTGAAAAAATTTCATTTGCCGAAAGATGTGTAATCTGGCTTCTCCGTATTTTATTACCACCACACATTGATAATGAAGAAGCGGCTGATTTTTTGCGTACTAAAATTGGTCAAGATGACAATACTATTGATTGGGTAGCAGTTCGTCCTAGCGGTTTAGTCGATGAACAAGAAGTAACAGAGTATAGAATACATCCTTCTCCAGTTAGCAGTGCAATTTTTAATGATGGTAAAGTTAGTAGAGTTAATGTTGCTGCTTTTATGAATAAACTCATTACAGACCAAAATCTATGGGAAAAATGGAAAGGTCAAATGCCTGTTATTTATAAATCTACCTATAATGATTGAGGGGACAAGGTTTAATTTGTGGTCGTTTCCTCTTGATTTGTGAAGCGGAACGAATAATAATTATTAACTAATCCATCCTGCTTTGGGAGCAGGGGGTCGCAGGTTCAAATCCTGCCACCTCGACATTTTATTAAGAAAGCCTCTTTTATAGAGGCTTTTTTATTTTTATATTTAATTTAATTATTAAAGGAAATTAAAATGTTTGTAGGATTTATGTTTTTAGGGATTGGAATAGGTTTTTTAGTTGGGAATGTTCCTGCAGGAACATTAATTGGAATGGGTATTGGGTTTATAGCACAGGAATATTTTAAAAGTGACTAATAGCATTCTGCTTTGGGAGCAGGGGGTCGTAGGTTCAAATCCTGTCACCTCGACATTTTATTAAGAAAGCCTCTTTTATAGAGGCTTTTTTGTTTTGTATATTATAGTAAAATTTAAAGGATTAGTATAATGAGTCAAATTTTAATTAATCAATCTGTTGCAATATTATGTGATGGTAATAATATTGAAAAAAGCATTCATAATGTTTCAAGAAATAAAAATGCTATGATTAACTTTGATACCTTAATTCCCAAATTATTAAATGGAAGAGGTTTAAATAGAATGATATATTTTAGAGAGGGTAAATCTATATCATCAAAATTTGCAGACAGATTACATGAGAATTTTTATGGTTCAGTAATCCCTTGTCATAAATCTGCAGATATTCCTTTAACAATTAAAGCAACTCAATTAGCTTCTAAGGTCGATACAATAATTATTATGTCAGGAGATTCTGATTATGTTGAACTTGTTACACACTTAAAAGGAGAAGGAGTAAGAGTTGAGATTGCAGCAGTAAAAGAGACAACAGCTCAAATTTTGATTGATAAATCAGATTATATGCATGAAATAACAAGTAATGATTGGTTTGTATATAAAGCACCAAAATAAAGTCTGATTAAAAAGCTTCTTTTTTAGAGACTTTTTTGTTTTGTATATTAAATAATGAATAATGATTATATAGAATTAATTGGTTGGATAGGATTTTTGTTTATTATCTATGGATATTACTTAAATGCAAAAAGAAAATCATATTGTTTCTACATATGGGGAATTGGAAATATTGTATTTGTACTATATGCAGCTTTAATTAGCTCTTTACCTATGCTCTTTATGAGTGTTTTTACAATTGGAATGAATATTTATGGTTTGATACAATGGAATAAGAATTAATTTTTAATGAAATTTACCTCTGAAATAATAAATAAACTTCCAAAGGCAGAATTACATTGCCACTTAGATGGCTCTCTGCGCATTAAAACTATTATTGAATTAGCAGAAATTCAGGGTGTAGATTTACCTTCAAAAAATGAAATTGATTTGTTGAAAATTCTATCTGTTGGACCTTCACCAAAATCATTAGAAGATTATATAAAGAAATTTGATATCACATTATCTGTTTTGCAAACACCAGAAAGTTTAGAGCGTGCTGCATTTGAATTAGCTATGGATTGTCATGAAGATGGAATTCGATATTTAGAAGTACGATACTCTCCAATTCTCCATACTAAAAATGAAATGCAATTATCTGAAACAGTAGATTCAGTGAAAAAAGGATTAACGCAAGCGTTTGATGAGTGTGGAATATTAACAGGTATTATTATTTGTGGTATTCGACATATTTCCCCTGAACATTCTTTAGAATTGGCTAATTTAGCAGTTCAGTATAAAAATAAAGGTGTTATTGGATTTGATTTAGCTGGTGCGGAAGAAAACTTTCCTGCAAAAAAACATAAGGAAGCTTTTTATCTAATTCTTAATAACAACATTAATACTACCATTCATGCTGGTGAGGCATTTGGTCCTAAAAGTATTCATCAAGCAATTCATATATGTGGAGCACATAGAATTGGACATGGAACAAGAGTCTATGAGGATATAGATTTGTTGAATTATATTAATGATCACCGAATTCCATTAGAAATATGTTTAACTTCTAATATAAATACCAAATCTGTTTCAACAATAGATAAGCATCCTTTTAAGCATTATATGAATGAAAAAATAAGAGTAACATTAAACACTGATAATCGATTAATTTCTAATACAACTCTATCAAATGAATATGAAATTGCAATTAATAAGTTCAATTTAAATGAAAATGAAATTAGAACGATTATTCTTAATGGGTTCAAAAGTGCTTTTCAATCTCACAATGAAAGACGATGTTTAATTCGAAAAGTAGTTGATGAATTGGAAGGTGAATTTAATTTTTCTCAACATTTAATTATTTAGTATTTCATTTTTAATGAATTCATCCTGCTTTGGAAGCAGGGGGTCGCAGGTTCAAATCCTGCCCCCTCGATTTATTATTAAAAAGCCTCTTTTATAGAGGCTTTTTTGTTAGTGTGTATATTTGTCGTGCATTATTTTTATATAATTTTAGTAAATTATCAAATGCAAAAGTTTTTATTATTAATACTACCTTTTTTTTCATTTATTATTGCTTCCTATTATGATATTGGTGATGTAATTAATTATAGCCACCAAAATGAACCAATTGAAATTTGCCATGGAGAAGAAGATATAGGTGAGATAATTTATTTAGGTGATAATAATGGAGGAATTACGGTTTTAGGTTTAGCTAGTTGGGGTTGAGGCACTATGAGTTCTAGTTCCATGGTATTGGAACAAATAGCAGAATATTTTGAATTTGATGATAGAATATTAGTTATCCAAAATTTAGATGAACCAGAAGATATAGGATTAAACTGTGAAATCTGGAGCAATATAAATGAAACTGATTCATTTGATATTGTTGACGATGGTGATGTACAATTATTATTTAATTTATTTGCAATAGATAATTATTTTAATACTATAATTATTATAGATCATAATATGGTATTTAGATATTATGATTGTAATGCGAATGATACTCAAAGCTTAATCACTATTATTGATAATATTCTTTTAGAAATTGATTTTTCTGTTGGAGATATAAACAATGATGGAGGGTTAAATATTCAAGATATTATATTAACAGTTAATTTAATTCTAAATAATCAATATAATAATTCTGGAGATTTAAATTCAGATGATGTGGTAAATATTTTAGATATAGTACAATTAATAAATATAATTTTAAATAATTAATATGATATATGGCAAAAGGAACACATAGTTATCTAGAAGATAATCGTAATAAAAATATAAAAATTTTTATTAATGGAAAAATTCTTTCTAGAACAGATGCTTCTATATCTGTATTTGATAGTGGCTTTCTTTTAGGTGATGGTGTTTGGGAAGGTATTCGTCTTCTAAATGGAAAATTAGTAT
>JAAZYZ010000075.1 GCA_014239355.1 Fidelibacterota bacterium | reverse complement strand
TTGGAACATCATGGGCGAAATGTTGTGATAACTTCATTAAATAAGATTGAAGAAGCTATTAAAGGTAAAGCTGGAACTATTATAACAAAAGGAAGATAAATGAAAATTCATGAATATCAAGCAAAATCAATATTAAAAGAATATAATATTCCTATTCAAGATGGATATATAATAGAAAATATTGATGATGCTAAGAATACTATAGAAAAAGTTAAAAAAGATTTTAATTCTAAAGATGTAGTTGTGAAAGCACAAATACATGCAGGAGGTAGAGGAAAAGGTGGGGGAGTTAAATTCTGTCCCAATGCTGATAATGCTTTTGAATCTTGCGAAAATATTTTAGGTATGAATTTAATTACGCATCAAACAGGACCTTCAGGTCAAGAAGTAAAAAAAGTATATATAACTCAAGCTTTTGATATTGCAAAAGAATTTTATGTTGGGATAACTATGGATCGAACAACAGGTAAAGATGTATTTATGGTTAGTACTGAAGGTGGTATGGAGATTGAAGAAGTAGCTAAAAACACTCCTGATAAAATTATTAAGGTATGGATTGATCCATTAGAAGGTTTTAGAAGTTTTCAATTAGCAAAGTTAGTTAGAGGTCTGAATCTTAAGAAAGAACAGTATAAAGAAGCTATGAATATTTTAAAGAGCATGTATACATGTTTCAAAGATAAAGATATTTCTTTATTAGAAATAAATCCTTTAATAGAAACAGATGATAAAAAAATAATAGCTGTTGATGCAAAAATGAATTTTGATTCTAATTCTTTATATAGGCATTCAGATATCATAAAAATGAGAGATATTTATGAAGAAGATGAAGCTGAATACGAAGCAAGTAAATTTGGTCTGAATTACATAAAATTAGATGGAAATGTAGGTTGTATGGTAAATGGTGCGGGATTAGCAATGGCTACAATGGATATCATTAAGATTAATGGAGGAGATCCTGCTAATTTCTTAGATGTTGGTGGAGCAGCTAGCGCAGAAACTGTTAAGAATGGATTTAAAATAATTTTAAGTGATAGTAATGTAAAATCAATTTTGATTAATATTTTTGGAGGAATTGTTCGTTGTGATAGAGTTGCTGAAGGAGTTATACAGGCTGTCAAGGAATTATCTTTAAATGTGCCTGTTGTTGTGAGATTAGAAGGAACTAATTCTGAACTTGCTAAACAAATAATTTCAGACTCAGGACTAGAAATAACCCCTGCTGATTCAATGCTTGATGCAGCTAAAAAAATAGTTTTAGCATCAGAAAATTAGGAGAAAAATATGTCAATATTAGTTAATAAAAATTCTAAAGTTGTAGTACAAGGAATAACAGGTTCGGAAGGAACTTTTCATACAAACCAAATGGTTGACTATGGAACAAATGTCGTTGCTGGGGTAACTCCAGGAAAAGGTGGTACAACTGCTACTGACTACAATATACCTGTTTATAATTCAGTAGAAGAAGCAAAAAATTCTCAGGGAGCAAATACTTCAATTATTTTTGTTCCTCCAAAATTTGCAGCTGAAGCAATTATTGAATCAATATATGCGGAAATTGAGGTTATCATTTGTATATCTGAAGGAATTCCTGTTAATGATATGATGGTAGTTAAAAAAATATTAGATCAAAGTGATTCTCGTTTAATTGGACCTAATTGTCCAGGTATTATTACAGTTGATGAAGCAAAGATTGGAATTATGCCTGGATTTATATGTAAAAAAGGAAATATTGGGGTAGTTTCAAAATCTGGAACTTTAACTTATGAAGCAATAGATCAATTAGTTAAAAATGGTTTAGGGCAAACTACTGCAATAGGTATTGGTGGTGATCCAATTATTGGTACAAATATGATTGATACATTAGAACTTTTTGAAAATGATCCAGAGACTAAAGGAATTGTTATGATTGGAGAAATTGGAGGCTTAATGGAAGTAGAGGCAGCTAATTGGGCTAAAAAAAATGTCTCTAAACCAATTGTTGGTTTTATTGCAGGCCAAACAGCTCCTCCAGGAAGAAGAATGGGACATGCTGGAGCTATTGTTTCAGGAGGAGATGATACAGCAGAAGCAAAAATGAAAGCTCTCAAAGAATGTGGTATTTCAGTTTGTCAATCAGTTTCTCAAATTGGCGAAACAATGAAAAATTTATTAAAATAAAGGATTAATATGAATAATATAACATTTGCTATAATTAAACCTGATGCAGTAAAAAATGATTACACAGGCTTAATCTATGATCGTATACTTAAAGCAGGATTTAAAATTATTGGAGCAAAATTAAAAAAAATGACTAAAGATGAGGCGAATGAATTTTATTCTATTCATTCAGATAAGCCTTTCTATAATGAATTAACTGATTTTATGTCTTCAGGGCATTCGATGGTTTTAGCATTAACTAAAGAAAATGCTGTTGAAGAGTGGAGAAAGACGATAGGTGCGACCAACCCTGAAGAAGCAGATGAAGGAACAATAAGGAAAGATTTTGCAACAAGTTTATCTGAAAATGCAGTACATGGTTCAGATTCTGATGAAAATGCATTAAAAGAAATAAATTTCTTTTTTTCTGGAACAGAATTAATTTAAAAAAAGTATTAAATATTTTTTTTGGTTACTTCGAAAAATATTTATAATATTAGCGGTAATTATTTAAAGGAGAAGTATGGCTGTCCCAAAAAGAAAACAGTCGAAGACACGTGGTAGAAAAAGAAGAACACATTGGAAAGCTAAAGACAATGTTTGTGTTTCTATTTGTCCTGAAACAGGGCAACCTCATCTAAGGCATAGAGCTTACTATGTTGATGGTGTTTTGTACTATAAAGGTAAAATCCTTCAAAGTAATCAATAATTATAAATGATTAAAATAGCATTAGATATAATGGGTGGTGATAATGCTCCCCAGTCTAATATAAGTGGTGCTATTGATTTTTTAAAAGAAAATCAAGGTTCAGTTAAAATTTATATGGTTGGTAATGAGAAGTATATTTTACCTGAATTAGAAAAAAATAAAAACATTTCAAATGATAATTTTGAGATTATTCATACATCTCAAATAGTAGACTCTGATGATAAACCTTCAAAAATTATAAAGACAAAACCTGATTCTTCAATGAATAAAGCAGTTTGTTTGTTAAAAGACAATATTGTTGATGCAGTTATTAGTTCTGGTAATACTGGATGTTTGGTTAGTTCTTCATTTTTTAATTTAGGTACTATAGATGGTATCAAAAGACCTGCATTGTTCACTATCATACCAGCAAAAAAAGGAAATTTTTTATTAGGTGATGTTGGAGCAAATCCTTCATCAAAACCAGAACAATTACTTCAATTTTCAAAAATGGCTTCTATTTTTGCAAAATATCAATTAAAAATTAATAAACCTAAAATTGCTTTATTAAACATAGGGTCAGAGTCTAATAAAGGAACAGAAGTTATTAAAGAAACTTATAGCTTAATGAATAATGAATTAACCAATTTTATTGGCAATATTGAATCTAGATATATTTTTGAGAATAAAGCTGATATAGTAATTTGTGACGGTTTTACTGGAAATATTGTTTTAAAATTAATTGAAGGGACAATGAATTATAGTCTTAATTTAATTACAGATAAATTAAATTTAAAAAGTTCAGAACAAATTAAAAGTTTAAAATCAATATATGATTATGAGCAAACTGGGGGTGTACCAATTTTAGGTATTAATGGATTAGTTTTGAAGTCTCATGGATCAGCATCAAGTCTTTCAATTTTTAATGCATTAAAAACAGTTAAGAGACTATCTAATATTAATTTAGTAAGTAAATTTCAATTTTAATTCTATGAATGCAAATATCACAGCAGTAGGAAAATTCTTACCTGAAAAAGTTATAAAAAATTCTGAATTTGAAAAATATCTTGATACATCTGATGAATGGATAATCTCTAGAACAGGGATAAAAGAAAGAAGGCAGCTTGAGCTTGGTAAGGCTTCTTCCTATATGGCTATTAAAGCTATTGAACAGTTACTTAAAAGAAGAAAAATAAAAGCAAGTGATATTCAAGCTATTATTGTATCAACAATAACACCTGATATGGTTTTTCCATCAACAGCTTGTTTAATACAAGATCATTTTAAAATAAATAATTGTTGGGGTTTTGATTTATCTGCAGCATGTTCAGGTTTTTTATTTGGGTTAGAGATGGCAGATGCCTTAATTAAATCAAAAAAATATAATAAAATTATTGTGGTTGGTGTAGATAAGATGAGTTCTATACTAGATTATCAAGATAGAAATACTTGTGTTTTATTTGGTGATGGGGCGGGTGCTGTTTTATTTGAGCCATCTTCAGATTATGGAGTAATTGATTGTAAATTAGGAGTTGATGGTTCAGGAGCAAAATTTCTCAATATGCCTGCTGGAGGTAGCTTAAATCCTACGACAGATGAAACAGTTAGTAAAAAAATGCATTATGTCAAACAAAATGGTGCTGCTGTATTTAAATCTGCAGTTAAAGGAATGTACGATATAACTCAAAAAATTATGTCTAATAATAATATTAGTAATGAAAATTTAGATTTATTTATTGCACACCAAGCAAATAAAAGAATAATAGATGCTACTGCAAAAAAAATAGGTTTAAATAGAAAACAAGTTTTAATTAATATTGATAAATATGCAAATACTACAGCTGCATCTATACCTCTTGCATTATGTGATGCATATGAAAATAAAATATTAAATATTGGTGATAATTTAATATTAACAGCATTTGGAGCTGGATTTACCTGGGGTTCATGCTTAATTAAGTGGGGTATTGATTGTGAATAATATAGCTTTATTATTTCCAGGCCAAGGGTCTCAATATATTGGTATGACTCAAGATTTACCTTATGAGTCTACTTATCTTCCCGCTTATTTTGATAAAGCATCTGATGTTTTTGGAGTTGATTTATTAGCATATTGTCATAATGGCCCAAATGAAGAGTTAAATTCTACTTATGTTGCTCAACCCTCAATTTTAATTCACAGCCTAATTATTGATCATATTTTAAAATTTAATAAAATTAAAATTAAAGCAGTTGCAGGTCATAGTTTAGGAGAATATACTGCTCTTGTTTCTGCTGGAGTAATTTCATTTGATGATTGTATAAAAATATTAAAAGTAAGATGTACAGAAATGCAAAAAGCTAATGAAAAGTACAAAGGTTCTATGTTAGCTGTTATACATAATGATTTAAATTTAATAAATGAGATATGTGAAAGTTTATTTAATACAGTTATTGCAAACATTAATAGTGAAAATCAAATTATTATATCTGGCCCTTCAGATCAAATAGAAAAATCAATAGATTTGTTTAAAAAAAATGATATTAAGAGAGTTATTAAACTTAATGTTTCAGGTGCTTTTCATTCTCCATTAATGAATGAAGCAAATCTTTCTTTAAACAAAGTAATAAATTCTGTAAATTTTAAAGATACTAATATTGCTGTTTATCAAAATGTACAACCTATAGAGAATTTTGATGGAGATAAAATAAAACAAAACCTATTAAAACAGCTAACAGGTTCAGTTTTATGGTATGATATAATTAAAAATATGAAGAAAAATGATATAGATACTATTATTGAAGTTGGGCCTAAACAGGTTCTTACAAAATTAGTGAAAAAAATATATCCAGAAATAAAGGCTATTTCTCTTGATAAATTTTCTGATTTATTACCAAACGGATTTAGGGTTCATTCATAAATGAATTTAGAATTAAAAAATAAGGTAGCAATAGTTACTGGGTCTTCAAGGGGAATTGGAAAATCAATTGCAAAAAAATTAGCTTATCATGGATGTAGAGTAGTTATTATTAGCAGAAAAATTAATGATTTAAATAAGGTTAAAGAAAATATAAATTCAAATAAAGTTATTTCTTATGCATGTGACACTACCAATCAACCTCAGTTTAAAGAAATAGTTCAGGAAGTTTATGATAAATGGGGTTCAATAGATATTTTAATTAATAATGCAGGAATCACTAAGGATAAACTTCTATTAAGACTGAATGAGGATGATTGGGATGAGGTGATGAATGTTAATTTAAAAGGTTATTATAATACAATAAAGGTAGTATCTAGATTTATGTTAAAAAATAGAAGTGGAAAAATTGTGAATATTAGTTCTGTAATAGGTCAGATTGGGAATAGTGGTCAGAGTAATTATGCAGCATCTAAGTCTGGTGTTGAAGGTATGACTAGAGCTTTAGCTGTAGAACTAGGTAGTAAAAATATCAATATTAATTGTATAGCTCCTGGTTATATAGAAACGGAAATGACAAATAGTCTAGACAGTAAAGTAATAGATGATATGAAGAATAATATTCCACTTAATAAATTAGGTTCAAGTATAGATGTTGCTAATTTAGTTTGCTATTTATCATCAGAATTAAGCTCTTATATAACAGGTCAAGTTATTAATATAGATGGTGGAATGACAATTAAATAATAAATAAAGGAAAATAAATAAAATGGATAATACATTAGATAAAGTAAAAGAAATAGTTGTTGATAAATTGGGTGTAGAATCTAGTAAAGTTACACCAGAAGCTAAATTTATTGATGATTTAGGTGCTGATTCATTAGATACTGTAGAATTAATCATGCAGTTTGAAGAAGAATTTGAAATTGAGATTCCAGATGAAGATGCTGAAAAAATCACTTCTGTTGGTCAGGCTGTTGATTATATAAATAAAATAAAATAAGTTCAAAAATTTAAATTAATTTTATAATGACTAAAAATAGAGTAGTTATAACTGGAATGGGAGTTGTATCTCCAATTGGTAACAATTTAGATGATTTTTGGAATAATTTAAAAATAGGTTACAATGGGATTGATGATATAACACTTTTTGATACTGAAAAATTTGATGTCAAAATTGCAGGTCAAAGTTCAATTGATTTAAATGATTTCTTTGATAGAAAAGAATTAAACAAATTAGATAGATTTTCATCTTTTGCATTAATTGCTGCAGAACAAGCAATAAATCAATCAGAATTATTAAAGAGTAATTTTTCAAATGATAGGGTAGGAGTAATTGTTGGATCTGGTATTGGTGGTATTGGAACATTTGAAACTCAACACAAAAAATTATTAAAAAACCCTAGATTTGTTAGTCCATTTTTCATACCAGCTATGATATCAGATATAGCTGCTGGACAAATTTCAATAAAATATGGTTTTAAAGGTCTTAATTATTCAGTAGCATCAGCATGTGCTACTAGTAATCATGCATTTGGAGATGCTTTTAAAATGATTCAATCTAATTTAGCCGATGTTATTATTGCTGGAGGTTCAGAAGCTGCAATCACAGAAATGTCTATTGCAGGGTTTTCAAATATGAAAGCATTAACTAAAAATCCTGATAAAAATTCTGCATCAAGACCTTTTGATAAAAATAGAGATGGTTTTGTTATGGGGGAAGGCTCGGGAATTTTAGTTTTAGAAAGTTTTGAGCATGCTAAAAATAGAAACGCTAATATCATTGGAGAAATAGTTGGTTATGGTGCTACTGCAGATGCATATCATATCACTAGCCCAGATCATGAAGGAAAAGGTGGTGAAAAAGCTATGTTAAATGCAATATTAGATGCTAATATTAGTATAGATGACATCAAATATATTAATGCTCATGGGACTTCTACTCCTTTAAATGATAAAATAGAAACAAAGGCTATAAAGAGTATTTTTAAAGAAAAATCAAAAGATTTAGTTATTAATTCCACTAAGTCTATGACAGGACATCTACTTGGTGCTGCAGGTGCAATTGAAGCAATTGCAACCATTTTATCACTTAATAATGGTTATATACCACCTACAATAAATTATAAAGATTTAGATTTAGAGTGTAATTTGAACTATACACCTAATAAAGGTGTATCTAAAACTATAACTTATGGTTTATCAAATAGTTTTGGATTTGGTGGACATAATAGTGTAATCATATTTAAAGGTGTCTAAAAAAACAAATAAAACAATTGAAGAAATATTATCATATAATTTTGATGATAAATCAATTCTTGAATTAGCTTTAACACATTCCTCAATTAAATCCAATCCTAGCAATTATGAGCGTTTAGAATTCTTTGGAGATAGCATTATAGATTTTGTAGTTAGTGAATGGTTATTTAAAAAAGGAGAAAAATTAGATCAGGGAGAATTAACTACTATTAAAAGTACTTTTATTAGTAGGAAGAATCTATCTTTATTAGGTGGAAAAATGAATTTAATAGATTATGCAACAATTCATAAATCTGTAGATTTAGCTTTTGATCCTGTAGTAGATAGAATTAATTCTGATTTATATGAATCTATAGTTGCAGCTATATATTTAGATTCAGATTACAATACAGTAAAAGATTTCATTTATAAAACATTATTAGATTTTAATTCTGTTAGGCAAGAAAATTATAAAGGTAAGTTAAATGAATTTTGCCATGCACAAAATATAGTGGAACCTCATTATAGTTTAGTTTCAGATTCAGGGCCTGATCATAATAAAAGATATAAAGTTAAAATCTTAGTTAAGGAGAAAATATTTTTTGGTTATGGTACAAAAATAAAAGAAGCAGAAATTGATGCAGCTAAGAAAACTTTAGTTTATTTGCTTAGTTTTTAAATTTTTTATTCTATCTCTTAATTTTGCTGCAATCTCATAATTCTCATCATTAATTGATTTTTCTAAAGCTACTATCAAATCTTGTATAATATTTTCCGTATTATAAGTTGCATTATTATTTTTATTAATTGTTTGTTCTGGAAAGTGTTGTTTTGATATTAAGTTCTTTGATTTTATAGTTTTTAAAATATCATCTGTTACATACATAGAAATTTTTTCTTTTTCTGCAATAGATATAGCATCACTAGGTCTTGAATCAATCTCTATTTTTTCATTCCCTTTTTTGATTACAATACTTGATAAGAAAGTTCCATTTTGATATTTTTTTATGACTACATATTCTATGTCAGCATCAAGATCATTTACTAAATTAATAATTAAATCATGTGTTGTTGGTCTTGGTAATCTAATATCTTCATATGCTAATGATAATGCTTGTGCTTCATTACTACCTATAAGTATTGGGATTTTGATTTTATTTTTTTCTTTTTCAAGAACAAGAATATATCCTTTACTTGATGGGTGATATTCTATTTTATTTATTTTTACAAGATGCATAACTTAAGTTAACTAAGTTGTGTTTGATTATAAAGATTTTTTTAATTCATTAATATTAGGAATTATACTTGGGTCTATTTTATTTAATATAGCTGTATGATATGAAATCCAATCTACTAAGTGTATATAGCTTAAATATTTCAATATTTTATTTTGATTATTTTTTGATTGTATTTCTATAAATAATTGTTTGTTAACTTTATTTTCCCAAATATTATGTACAATTTTTATTCTTTTTTTATTTCTATCATGATACATAGAGTCATTAATCCATATTACAATAAAATTATTCTTTATATTTACTGTATTTGTATATGCTTCAATTTCATTATGATTCATTTCTGGAACGGCATTATTAAAAGCAAGTACTTTTGAATTTTCAACTAGTTGGCACTTAAATCTATAGCCAATGATATTAAATATTCCTTCTTCTGAATAAATAATTGGATTCTTATTATAAATTTTATTAGCAATTGAATAAGCTATATTATTATTCTCTTCTAATGAATATTCTTTGGTTTTTTCCTTTAATTTTGGAATGCTATTTTTCAATTCATCTATGAAAGAATTATTTATTATTTTTATTTTATTTAAAAGGATTAGCATTAATGAAAAAGAAAAGCCAAGTGCAGCTCTAGGCTGTAATCCATCAGGCATTTTTACATACTCATTAAATTCTTTATTTTTCAATAAATCAAATAATTTTCCTCCTTTTGAGATTCCGATAATCTTAGATGTCTTTTTAAAACATTTTTCACAAGCAATTAAAGTTTCTTCGGTATTCCCAGAGTATGAACATGCTAATATTAGGGTTTTATCATTAACCCATTTTGGAATATCATACCCTTGATTTACTTCTATAGGTATATCTATCTCATGCTTTAATATTTCTTTCATTAAAAGTCCAGTTATAGCAGATCCGCCCATACCTAATATCATAATTTTATTAATATCACTATAATTTTTATATAAAGATGAGTTTTCTTTAAAGAAATCAAATGATTTTTGAATGTGCATAGAAAAATCATTAATACTTTTATACATATTAGATTTGTCAATTTTTAATCTGTTCATTATTTTTCTCTTTTTTTCAATTTATTAATAAAATTTACTAATTCGTCTGATATAAAATCAATTTTTTTTATACAATCAAATCCTTCTTTATATAGCCTATCAATTGTCTTTTCAATTTGAATATCTAATTTATTATCTAGTATAAATTTTCGGATTTTAGATATAATTTCTTGTGTATTTTTATCTTTTATTATTTCCTCAATAAAATTTTTATCTATTTTATTACATAAAATAATTGGATATGTTTTTTTACCTAAGAGAATATCACTATCTAGACTTTTTTTCATAATTTTTGGATTTGACATAATCTCAAGGAAATCATCTTGTATTTGAAATGCTTTACCAATAGAGATCCCAAAATTAAAAAGCTTTTTTGCATCTTTTAAAGGGTAGTTATAAGCTAATGCCCCTATTTCAATTGGCATAGCTATTAAATAGGATGTTTTTTTTTCAATCATAGAAAAATATTCTTTTTCAGTCACATTTTTTTTAGTTTCAAATTCTTTATCAAATGCTTGGCCTTCACATACTGCCATAAGTGCTGAGTTAAATGATTTTAATAAGTTATCATTATAATTGGATTCAGAAAGTATATTGATACTTTTAGCTAGCATTGCATCTCCAATGAGAATTGCTGTAGAAATATCCCATTTTTCATGAACTGTATCTTTACCATGTCTTAATGTGTCATTATCCATAATATCATCATGTACAAGAGTAAAATTATGTAATATTTCTACTGCTAATGCTGATTTGTAAGATTTTTTATAATCACCAAATAATGATTTTGATGTTAAAAGAGTTAGAATAGGCCTTATTCTTTTTCCTTTACCAGACATTACATAATTAAAAGTTTTGACTAAGCTATTAGGCCCAGTATTGTAAATTTTATTTAAATCTGTATTTATTTTATTTTGTAATAATTTAATTTTATTATTCATTGTATTTCAATTCACCAAATTCATTTAATTTAGATAGAACTAATTCTTTCATTTTATTTAAATCAATTTCATTTGTAGCCTCAAATCTACAAACAATAACAGGTTGTGTATTTGAAGATCTTACAAGCCCCCAACCATTTTTAAATTTAATTCTAACCCCATCAATTGTTAAACAGTTATAGTTTTCAGTAAAAAACTCTATAGCTTTTTGTGTTATTTTAAATTTTTCATTATCATCTTTGCAATCTATTCTCATCTCGGGTGTTGAATAATATTTAGGTATATTATTTGTTAATTGTGATAATGTTTTTGTTGTGTTTGATAGTATTTTCAATAATCTTAATCCAACATATAGAGCATCATCGTATCCGTAGTAATCGTCTGCAAAGAAAATATGACCACTCATTTCTCCTGCAAACTTTACATTTTCTTTTTTCATTTTATCTTTAATTAATGAATGACCAGTTTTCCACATTAAAGGCTCACCACCATTATGAAGAATCATTTTTTCTAGAGCTTCAGAACATTTTACATCAAATATAATTTTTTTATTTTTTTTAGTTATGACTTCAGGAAGAAATAAGCATATTAGGTTATCACACCTAATGATATTACCTTTTTCATCAATCACTACAATTCTATCTGCATCTCCATCAAAAGCCATTCCTAAATCAAAATTTCCATTTTTTATTTTTGAAACTATTTTAGTTAAATTTGAATCTACAGTTGGATCAGGATGATGATTTGGAAACGTTGAATCAACCTCACAATATAATTCTTCAACTTCAATACCAAGTTTTTTCAATGTTTGTGGTACAGTTAAACATCCACAAGCATTCCCAGAGTCAACAATAACCTTTAATTTTTTATTAAGTTTTATCTTAGAGCATAACATTTGAATATAATCGTTTAAAATATTATTAGTTATTAATTTTCCAGAACCATTTTCGAAATCATCATCTAAAATCATATTTTTTAATAGTTGAATTTTTTTACCATAGAAAGATTCATTTAAGCAAGAAAATTTAAATCCATTAAATTCATTTGGATTATGACTTCCTGTTATTTGAACAGCACCATCTGTTTCTAATTTATACATAGAATAATAGTTCACAGGTGTAGGGATTATTCCTGTGTCAATAATATTTAATCCTGTAGATAAGGCACCTTTAATGAAATTTGTTTTTAATATTGGGCTACTTTCACGGATATCTCCACTTACAGAAATTTGGGTGCCGCCTTTTCGCAATATGTATGTACCAAAAGCTTTCCCAAGTTTTTTTACAACTTCATCTGGGAAATCAACATCAACAATTCCTCTTATATCGTATTCACGAAACATTGTTTCATTCATTTTTATTTATATCCTTTCACAAGAATTAATATATCGAAATTTAACTTTAAATTAGCATATGAAATTAGTCATTAATTGATAGATTTTCTTAAATTCCCATTATTATTTTTTAAAACTTTACACGATTCAGAATAATTAATATTTTTTATATACATTAAAATAGCATTTTTAACATGCCCATTTGCTTTTTTAATTAAATCTTTGCTTTCATTTTCATTTAGATTAGTAACCTCACTTACTATATTAATAGCTCTATTAGTTAATTTGTTATTACTGATTTTTAAATCAACCATAAAGTTTTGATATACTTTATTTAATTTAATCATTGTTGTAGTTGATATTATATTTAGAATCATTTTTGTTGCTGTACCAGCTTTCATTCTTGTTGATCCTGTTAAAACTTCAGGTCCAACAATACATTCAATTTGATTGTTTATATATGATTTTTTATCAATTTTATTAGATGTTATAATTGATGTAAATGAACCAATTTTTTTTGATTCTTTTAAGAATTCATGTACATAAGGAGTTGTGCCACTTGTTGTAATACCAATAATACTATCTTTTTTATTGATTTCATACTTTTTAACATCTTTAATAGCAAGATTTAAATTGTCTTCTGCACCTTCGATAGAATTATATAAGGCTTTTGTTCCTCCTGCAATAATTCCAACAACTAAATTCTTTTGAGCGCTAAATGTTGGTGGGCATTCTGAGGCATCCAACACCCCTAATCTTCCACTTGTTCCAGCCCCAACATATATTAATCTGCCTCCATTATTTATGTTTGTTACTATTTCTTCTATCAAAGGTACAATTCGAGGAATTAATTCTTTTATTACTAAAGATATTTTGCTATCTTCACTATTAATAAGTTCGATAATTTGATTAGTTGTCATAGTGTCAAGTTTTGAACTTAAAGAATTTTTTAATTCTGTAATTTTTTTATTCATTGATAATTATAATATAAGTTGATAAGGTTAAATTTCTGATTAAATTCATTAAATGCTAGATTTACTTTTTTCATTTTCAGGTATTATTTTTTCTATTTTATTCTCAAGTCTTGAGATAGCTTTAATTTCTGCTAATTCTTTGCAAATTGATGTTTGGAGTAAACAGGGGGGGAGGCTATCTGCTTTATCTCAAAAGATTATTAAAGAAAAGGAAATATTTTTATTCTTAATTCTACTTGGAACTAATGTTTCAAATATTGTTGCCACAACTTTTGCTACTTTACATTTTTTATCTGTAGGTTGGAGCAATCTCTCTATCATTATTTTAATTTCTGTTATTATTTTAATTTTTGGAGAAATCTTACCAAAGACTTTTATAAAAAATCATGCAAATATTGGTTTAGTATTGCTATCACCTCTATTAATTATTATGTATTATCTTTTCTTTCCATTAGTTATTACTATTATGAAATTGAAATGGTTGGATATTTATAAGAATATTTCTGATGAAGAAAAAAGACAGGATTTACAATCTACTTTTGAGCAAGTTGAAGAGAATGAGTCAATGGAAAAAGAGCAGCAAGAGATGATTTCCAATGTTTTTGACTTTAGTAAAACTTCTGTTTATAAGGCTATGACTCCAAGAGATGATATTTCCTGTATATCAATAGATGAGTCATTAGAAAAGGCAATGCTTAATTTTATTGAATCTGCACATTCAAAATTACCTGTGTATCAAGATAATATTGATAATATTGTAGGTATGATTTACTTATATGATTTATTTAAAGGCCCTGAAAATTTAAAAGATATTGTAAGAGAAATTTTATTTATTCCCTATGATAAGCCTATCCTTGAGATTATACCAGATTTTCAAAAAGCAAATCATTCATTAGGTATTATTATTGATCAAGATAAAAAGACTTCAGGTTTGATAACATCAGAAGACATTTTTGAAGAAATTTTTGGAGAATTTGAGGATGAGTTTGATAATAATCCTTCAGATACAAAGGTCAATTCAGATGGTTCTATCTCTGTTAATGCAAAAATGAAATGGACAGATTTTAATAATAAGCACGATAATCTAATACCAAAAGGTAACTATGAAACTATAGCAGGATATATTATTTCTGATTTAGGCAGAATACCTAATGTTGGTGAATGTTTATTTATGAGTATTGGTCAGATTATTATCAAAAAAGCTTCTTCACGATATATTGAAAACGTTCTTATTTATCCTAATAAAAAGAATTAATAATTATTAATTAATTTTTAAATTAAATACAACTAATAGGAGAACAAATGAAATCTTATATAATAATACTTAGTATTCTATTTTTTACATCATGTGCATCTATTGATTTATTTAATAAAGATACATATTCAACAAATATTACAACAACAGTTGGTGATGAATTAATTGATTTGAAAAAAGCATTAGATTCCGGTGCAATTAATCAAGAAGAATATGATGCAATGAAGGAAAAATTATTACAAAGAGATTAAGAAATTCAATCTTTCCACTTGGTTTGTGGGTGGAATGAGTTAATAATTATTTCATACTTCCAGTACCATTACAAAAAGTACAAATCACATCTCCTTTACCATTACAAAATGCACATTCTCCCATTTCTGTATTACCATTAACACAAGCAACACAATTATTTTCTCCGCTTCCTTCACAAACCCAGCAATCATTTGAACTTCCGCTACCAATATACATTGCGCTAAATAAGATTATCAAAAATATTGATAAAATAGATTTAGTAAAATAATTTTTCATGTATTTCTCCTCAGAAATAGTTTAAATTTAATTTTCTTTAATTTCATTAGATATAAAAACTAATACTTCGTTATTTGTTTCTATTTCTACTTCATTTTCATTAGCAAAATTTAAAGTTCCTTTATGAATATTATCTAAAGTTTTATTTTTCAGTTCATATTTTAAACCCCAAGTAGTGATTTTAGTATCTTTTTTTGGGCTAAATATTGAAAAATATCTATTATAGATATCTTTGAATTTTCTTTTAGTTTTTATTGTGTAAAAAATACCAGATTCAGTAAAAACAGTCAAATTAAAATTAAATAGTTCTTTTAAGATGATTGAAAAATTTCCAATTGTATGGTCTATTCTTTTTCCATCCATTCCTATTATATCTATAGTGTTATAATCTTTATCTTTAAGCCAAGTTAAGGCTTTTTGAAAATCGTTTAAATTTTGATCTTCTAATTTAATAATCTTACTTCTAGTATTAATAGAATCAGTTTGTAAAGAATCAATATCTCCTAAAATAAAATCTGGATATATATTTAATTTAATCATTTCATTTGCCGCTCCATCAGCACAAATAATTTGATCATATTTTTCAATAAATGATATTAATTCATCTTTTTTAGGAATTTGTCCATTAAGTACTAAAATTATTTTTTCTTTTTTCATAATTTACAATCTATAGATATTTAGAAACTTATTAGTTTGTAATACATATACCAAATAAAATAGTTAAAAATATGAAATTGAATAGTTTTATAATATTATTGATGGTTTTATCTTCAATACTAAGTCAAGAATTACTACCGATAGAAATTCTTGAAAAGTCTGTTAATAGATTAAATAATAAGGATATTAGTTTTTTTTGTGATATTAAATTACAATCACTATCTAAAGAGCCAGCTAAATTAGGGTTTCAATTTTATTCACATTGGCTTGATTCTAGTAATTATTATAGCTATATACAATTTAAGTCTCCAATTGATTATAAAGGAACGGAGATTTGGGCTCATTATTCTAAAAAAGTTAGAATGAAAAAAAGAATGCCTATAAATAATGAAATCGTGAATATAGAAGATAATTTTGAAGGATTGGATATAATTAATTTTCTTAATTTTAATAATTTATTTGATGAAATGAAAAAGTATGAGTTGTTAATTGAAGAAGTGAAATTTAATAAAAAAGAGGTTTACTTAGTTAAGTCCTATAAGAAAAAAAATAAAAAGAAATCTATCAAATTTTATATTGATAAGAATAATTTTATTATTTATCAGATAGAATGGAATAATAAAAGAGGAGTTTTAAATAAAGTTTTATCATTTAAAGATTGGGTAACAATTAATGATGTTAAATTTTCTAAAAATATTATTTATGAAGATTTAAAAAAAGTATCAAAGACAACTTGCACATTGAATAAAATTAGTTTTGATAGTTTAAGTTCAGGAAATATAGATTTAATAAAGGTTGGTTTTAATAATGATTAAAAGATCTAATGATGATATTAAAGCTGATAGACCAACATTAGATGAAGTAAAATTTATTCCTAAAATTCCCATTTCATTCTTATTAGAAAATATTAGATCAGCTCATAATGTTGGTTCTATTTTTAGAACAGCAGATGGAATGGGTGCTAGTAAATTATTTTTATCAGGTTATACATGTAAGCCACCTCAGAAAGACCTATCTAAAACAGCTTTAGGTGCTGAATTAGCAGTGTCTTGGGAGCATAATGATAACCCAATTGAATTAGCTCACCAAATTAAAAAACAAAATATTAAATTGGTTTTATTGGAGCATACTAAGAAATCACAATCATTGTATGAATTAGATTGGGATTTTCCATTGTGTATTGTATTAGGTAATGAGGTGGATGGAGTTTCAGAAGAATTAATAGGGATGTGTGATCAGCATGTGGAAATTCCAATGCGAGGGATAAAGCAAAGTTTAAATGTAGCAACAGCTGCAGGAATCATTGGATATGAGATGTTAAGATATTATAATAAGAAGGTATAAAATTGATAAAATTAGTTATTATGAATATTAAATATATTATTTTTTTGTTTTCTATGATATTTCCTTATCAGGGAGAGTTAGTATCATTTGAATATTTAGAAGAAATTAGTCTTGAAGAGGCTCAAGAATCTTTAGATAGTCAGTTTGGGAATAGTGCTCCTGAAGTTCTTTATGATATTGCTATGTATAAAATTTTATATAACACAATTGATCCAAATGGTAATGAAGTAATTGCATCTGGAGTCATTGGTTATCCTAAAAATTCAGTTCAAGCTTTTCCTATGATTAGTTGGCAGCATGGAACTGAAGTTAAACGTGATAATGTTTCATCAAATGATGGGTTTGATATTTTAAGTTTATGGCTTACTGCTAGAGGTTACATCTATCTTGAGCCTGATTATTTAGGTCTAGGAGAAAGTGAAATATTACACCCTTATTGCTTAAAAGAGCCTTCAGCTTGGACAACTATTGATTTAATTAGAGCAGTTCAAACATTTTTTGATAATAATGAGGGTTATTACTACTACCCTATTAAATCAAATGGTGATTTAATTTTATTTGGTTATTCTGAAGGAGGTTATGTAACCATGGCATCACATATGATGATTGAGCAACAGAATTTAGATGAATTTAATTTATTAGCATCTTTTCCAATGGCTGGTCCATATGATTTGTCTGGGATTATGGTTGATTTAATGCTTACATATGAGTCATATGGAGAACCGTACTATTTACCATATGTGTTGGTTCCATATATTACTTATTATGAAATGGGATTATTAAATGAATACTTTTTACCTGAATATGCTGAAATGTTTGAATATTTATTTAATGGAAATTATTCCGGATCATATATAAATTCTCTTATGCCTGATATTCCAATCGAAGTATTACGTCCTGAATTAATATCAGATTTCTCAAATAATTTAAATCACCCACTTAGGTTAAACTTATCTGAAAACAATTTATGGGATTGGGCCCCACAGGCTGATATGCATATGTATCATGGTATGGGAGATGAACTTATTCCATATGAAAATTCACAAATTGCGTATGATACATTTATAGATAATGGTTCTGATAATGTTAATTTATATTTAGTTCCTGAAGAATTAGGAGGACATTCAGCTGTAGCTGAATACTGTTTGATATCTGCATATCAAATTTGTGAAGAAAATTATAAGTTTATTAGATCAAAGGGTGATTTAAATGATGATTTAATCTTTAATATTCAAGATATATTGTTCATTATTGGTTATGTGCTTAATGATCAAATTTCTTCTGAAGATTTAGAATTTTGGTTATCAGATTTAGATTCTAATAATTTGGTCAATATTCAAGATATTTTAATCTTAACTAATCAAGTATTAGGTAATTAATTATGGATTCATACAATATTCATGAAAAATATATGTCTAGAGCTATTTATCTTGCAAAAAAAGGTCAGGGTAAAGTTTCTCCTAATCCTATGGTAGGTTGTGTAATTGTAAAAAATGGAGAAATAATTGGTGAAGGATATCATGAACAATTTGGCGGCCCTCACGCTGAGGTAGCGGCATTTAAAAATTGTATTAAAGATCCAACGGATGGGTCTGTTTATGTTACTTTAGAACCATGCTCTCATCATGGTAAAACAGGTCCTTGTTGTAATGTGATTGTTGAAAATGGAATTAGGGATGTTTATGTATCTATGTTAGATCCAAATAAGGAAGTAAATGGTAAAGGAATAGAATACTTAGAAAATTTAGGTATTAATGTGGAATGTGGAATATTAAAAGATATATCTAAAAATTTAAACAAAGGATATCTACATTGGATAAAAACAAAAAAACCTTTAGTAATTGGTAAGCTTGCACAAGATGATAGAGGTTTTATAGCTAAGAAAGGTTCTAAAGTATGGATTACAGGAACTAGTTCTAAACAAAATTCTCATCAGTTACGTTCTGAGGTTGATGCTATATTAATTGGTAAAAATACTGTTTTAGTTGATGACCCAGAATTAACAGTTAGAGAGGTTATTGGCTGTAATCCTAAAAGGATAGTTTTAGATACTAATAGAACGCTTCCTTACAGTTTTAAATTGTTAAATGATAATGAAGCAGATACAATCGTTATGTGTAGTAATAGTAAATTTCAAGATAACAAAACTCCACAATGTCAATATCTAGTTGTTAATGAAGTAAATAATAAACTTGACCCCCAGGATGTGTTAATCCGTCTTGGTGAACTAGGTATTACTTCATTAATTATAGAAGGGGGAGCAAGTACAATAAAATCTTTTTTAGATATGGGATTGATTGATCAATTTTATTTGTATACTTCTCAATCTTCTAAGGATGAATTAGATATAAAAAATCCATTTTCTATAAATAAGGCTTGGCAATTAAAAGATGAGAGGTTTTTAGATGATGATCATTTAATGATTTTAACAAAGAGAGAAGAATGTTTACAGGAATCATAAAATCATTAGGAACAGTTAATGAATTAGAAAAGGATGCTTCCCAATTAAAGCTTGAACTTTGCACCTCTAATGATATTTTTGATACGACTAATATTGGAGATAGTGTTTCAGTTAATGGAGTTTGTTTAACAGCTATTAATAAACAAAAGGATAAAAATATATTATTTTTTGATGTTGTTAATGAAACCTTACAAAAAACCAATTTAAAATTATTAAAATGTTTAGAAAAAGTAAATTTAGAAACCCCATTAAAAATGAGTGATGGATTAGATGGGCATATAGTACAAGGACATGTTGATACTGTAGGTATAATAATCAATAATGAATCAATTAATGATAATTGGCTATTAGAAATTAAAATTGATAAAAAATGGATGAAATATTGTATTCCAAAAGGTTCTATTTCTATTGATGGTATTTCATTGACTATAGCAAAAATTAATGATGGTTATGATGATAAATATGGAAGTATTTCTATGTCAATTATTCCTCATACGCTTAAAAATACTAATTTGCAGTTTAAAAATAGAAAAGATACTGTTAATATAGAGACTGATTTTTTTGCAAAATATATTGAAAAGCTTTTACCTAAAAAGGAAGAAAATGAATAAAGTAATCAAGGCTATTGAGGATATAAAAAAGGGAAAAATGGTTATTGTTGTTGACCATGAAGATAGAGAAAATGAAGGTGATTTTATTATTTCTGCCGAAAAAGCAACTCCTGATGATATAAATTTCATGATGAAATATGGAAGAGGATTAATTTGTACTTCAATATCATCTAAAAGAGCTAAAGAATTAGATTTAAATCCAATGGTGACTGATAATACTGAGAACCAAAAAACTAATTTTACTGTAAGTGTTGATGCTAAAAACGGAATAACAACTGGTATATCTGCACAAGATCGTTGGCAGACGCTTCAAGTCTTATTAAGTGATAAATCTATTCCTGATGATTTGGCAAGACCAGGACATATGTTTCCTCTGATTGCAAAAGATGGTGGGGTTCTCCAAAGAGCAGGTCATACAGAGGCTAGTATAGATTTATGTAAACTA
>JAAZYZ010000074.1 GCA_014239355.1 Fidelibacterota bacterium | reverse complement strand
GAGTGTTCGTATTTTTCTAAATGGTCATGAATACTTTTAATTGTGTTCATCTTTTCTTGAGTAAACCAATAATCTGCCGGGTTATATTCGATACCAAAATCTAAAAAATCTTCTTCTTCTTCTATAGGATCCTCAAATTGAATAATAATATCTAAAGGTGTTGTTCCTCCCAACTTTTCATCAATTAATTTCATACCTTTATATATTTCAGTATCTTTTTTAAAATAATCTACAAAACTATTTTCAACTTTTAAGGTTGTAGTTCCATAGATTCCAATAAATAAAATAAGAGTAAATAGTGATATTGTAGATTTAGGAAATTGAGAAGTTAGAGTTAAAAATATATTATTATTTTGATTTTTTGAAAATTCTAATCTTCTTAAGTTCATCTTCATAATCATTGCTGGTAAAAAAGTAAAGCTTGTTAAATAAGTTATTACTAATCCAACACACATCATTAATCCAAAATCCATTACAGGTTTTATTCCGCTAGTATACAATGTAGCAAAGGCAAAGATTGTAGTTAATGCAGAGAATAAACATGGTCTATACATTTTTTTTAAGCATTTAATAAGAATCTTAATATTTTCTAAATCAGCGTAATCATTAATAAATTGTCTATATCTAACAACTATATGAACTGTCATTGAGAGAGACAATATCAGCATGAGCATTATAAAGTTTGAAGATATAACTGTTGCTTTCCAATTTAATAAAGCCACCATCCCAACCATAACAATTAAGCAATAGGCACAATTTGCAATTGAAACAAACATCCATGCAAAGTCTCTAAAAATGAGATAAAGAACTAATAAAATAAATATTAGAGCTCCAAATCCAAAAATTAGAATATCATTTTTTACAAAACTGATTGTGTCATCAGCTATCATTGAAACTCCACCTAAATGTATCTCAATATCAGGAGCTTGAAAATTATTTATGATATTTCTAATTTCTACAATGTTTTGATGACGTTCTGTATCAACTATTTTTTTAATTTTCTGGTATTTATTTTCAATAATTATTTTATTCTTTTTTTCATCAGAACTTAAAATATTATTGTTTTTAAGATTTTCTCTTTCATTTATTAGATGCTCGTACTCATCATTTTTTTTAAAGTAAATTATGATACCAGTTGTAGTAGCATCTTCGCTAAGAATAAGATTCTTAAATATAGGACTCTCTAAAATTTCCTTTTCAGCATCTGCTATATTTACATTTGGTGAATCAATAGTCAAAATTTCATTAACAAGATCAGATAAGTTTTGATCATTTATAGATAGGAGAGGTACATCAAGTATTGATTGGACTGAGTCAACCCAGTTTAGATTATCAATTTCAGAAGTTAGAGTTTGTATGAAATTAATGTTTTTCTCAGAGATTATTCTATTTCTATTTGTTAAAGTTAAGATTAAAAAATCTTTTGATGAGTAAGTATTAATAATTTCTCTATATTTCTTTAAATCTTTATCACCATCAAGAATTAAAGTATCTGTTGAAGCGTCTAATTGGAAATTTTTTGAATTTATTGAAAAGATAATAAAGATACCTAGAAGTATTAACAGAAATATATTTAAATGTTTAGTAAGTAATTTTGAATACAAGTTTTGCATCATTCATGCAATATATCTTCTTTGGTAACGATTGCCTAGACTAGTTAGTATCTCATAAGGTATAGTTTTAATAATTTTTGATAAGTAATCGATATTATTTTTCGAATTAATTAGTTCAATATAGTCTTTTTCCGTTACTTTTATTTTTTTAAACTTGGTTAAGTCTACTGTAATTAAATCCATTGAAACTCTTCCAACTATTCTTACTTTCTTGTTTTTAAAATACAATTCAGTTTGATTAGAGAATAATCTATTGAATCCATCTGCATATCCAATTGGAATTGTTGCAATGAGCATTCTGTGCTTTGCTTTATAAGTAGATCCATATCCTATTGTTTCGCCCTTATCAATGTACCTTGTTTGAATTATTTTTGCTTTAAGAGAGATTACATGATCATAATTGTTACTTTTGCCTAGACTACAATTCCCTCCATAAAGCGAAATACCTGGCCTGACTAAATCAAAATGATATGATTTTCCTAGTAATATTCCTGCAGAATTAGATAAACTCAATTTTATATTAGGAAAGTACTTGGCGATTTTTTTAAACTTTTGTAGTTGTTTAATATTTTTTGAATTCTTTGTATTGCCTGCGCATGCTAGATGACTCATTATAAGGGTTAATTGGGTATTTTTTATTAGCAATTTCTTTTTCTTTAATAGGACTTTTGTTTGTTCTTGATCT
>JAAZYZ010000073.1 GCA_014239355.1 Fidelibacterota bacterium | reverse complement strand
GGACAGCACAAGATGGAGGATATCCTCATTCTGGTTGTTATAAAGAATGTTGTTCTTCAATATGGAATTCACCTGAATCACATAGATTACCTGCATCAATCGCAGTAATAGATCAAAAGAGAAACCAATTTTATTTATTTGACATCACTCCAAACATTAAGGAGCAGCTATATCGTTTAGAAGGTTATAATTGTGAATTAGCAGGGGTATTTATTACTCATGCTCACATAGGTCATTATTTAGGATTAATGGATTTAGGTTTAGAAATTATGAATACTAATAATATTCCAGTCTATACTATGCCTAGAATGAAAAATTTCATTTTAAATAATCAACCTATGACGCAATTGATAGAAAATAAGAATATTAAATTAATAGAGATTCACAATAATAAAGATATATTATTTAATAATTTTTCTGTCACCCCATTTCAAGTGCCTCATAGAAATGAACTCTCTGAAACAGTTGGGTTTAGGGTGTTGATTAATAATAAATCGATTATTTTTCTCCCTGATATTGATGATTGGCATAGTTGGGATGTTAATTTATCAGACTTTGTTATGAATAATAATATTTTGTTTTTAGATGGCACATTTTATAAAAAAAATGAAATTCAATTAAGAGATGTTTCAAAGATCCCTCATCCTGAAATGATAGATACTATAACGAGGTTGTCAGACTTAGCGCCATCATATAAAAAACGTGTTCATTTTATTCATTTAAATCATACTAATGACGCATTGAGAGAGAATACAAGCGCATATAAACATATAATGAAGGAAGGGTTTTCTATTACGTCTGAAAACCAAATTTTCAAATTTTAGTTTACATATTATTACATTTTTAATTTTTTATTTAGAACAATTTATATTTATTATATAGGTAACATATAAAGGAAATCAGATGCATTATTTCATTATTTTTACTCTATTAATTCAATTTGTAATCGGGACTCCGTTTGATGGATTAACTCTTATAACAACCATGGGAGGTGGCCAAAATAGTTCTGATACTTATTTAATAGATAATGATGAAAATATTATAAATTCTTGGGATCATGATACCGGTTCAGCTAGCGTAGCATATTTATCAAAAGATAGTATTTTATTTTTGCCAAGCAAGTTAGGTCAAGGGGGAGGAGGCCCTGCAGGTGGTCTATTTAAAAAAATTGATTGGGATGGTAATATTATTTGGCAGTGGGAAATGCCTACGGAGATATGCATCCCTCATCATGATATTACAATTTTGCCAAATGAGAATATTCTTTTAATCTGTGAAGAAACAAAAAGTCAACAAGAAGCACAAAATGCGGGACTCCAAGGAATTAATGGCTCAATGACACTAGATATGATAGTAGAAATACAGCCTTTACCCAATAATCAAGCAGACATTATTTGGAAATGGCATTTTTGGGACCACTTGGTTCAAGATCAGGGTTCTCAGTATACTGCAACTTATGGAGAAATTTCAGATCATCCAGAGTTACTTGATATTAATGTGAATGGTAATGGTAATAATCAAGGAATTGATGATTGGAATCATTCAAATAAAATATCTTATAATACTAATTTTGATCAAATTGTTTTGTCTTGTAGACATATGAATGAGATATATGTTATAGATCATAGCACTACTACTGAAGAAGCTTCTGGTCATATTGGGGGGAATCAAGGAAAAGGTGGTGATATTTTGTATAGATGGGGGAACCCACAAAATTATGATAGAGGCAATAATTCAGATCAAATTTTGGATGCTCAGCATGGAATTAATTGGATTTCAAATGATTATCCAGGAGCAGGAAATTTTTTAGTTTATAATAACAGACATCAAACAAACCCTAATAGATCTGCAGTGCTAGAATTTGAATCTATTGCTGATGAAAATGGCTTTTATCCAATTCAAGATAACCAACCTTTTGGTCCAGAAAGTTATTTATGGATTTATCAATCCAACTTTTTTTCAAATACACAATCAGGCGCATATAGATTGCCTAATGGAAATACTTTAATCACAGTAACTAATGAAAACGATTTTTTTGAAGTGAGTTTAGATGGAGAAGTTCAGTGGGACCCATCTTTTTCTACACAGTGTGCAAGGGCTCTAAAATATGGATTTAATTATTTTGAAGACGATATTTTAGGCGATATAAATGGTGATAATGGGATTAATGTATTAGATGTTATTCTTCTAGTTAATTATATTCTTGATAATTCATTTAATGAACTTGGGGACATTAATGGAGATGATGTTCTGAATGTTCTTGATATAGTTGATTTAATCAATATTATTTTAAATTAATATTTGTTTTTAGCTACTTTTGTAAGTCTTTATTTTTTTTAATAATCATTTCTTTTAATTTGGGCTTTAATCGATCACGATAATGATTAATAAGTGGGGCTGCAATCTCAGGTTTTATTTTTCTTAATTCTCTTTGCTCTTCTATTGGCATAGTTTTAATTATTTTACATTCTTCAGAACAGCATCCATTAAATTTCTTTTGACATTTTTCACATTGAATGAATAATAAATGACAGGCGTCATTTTTACAATTTTTATGGTCGTCACATTTATTGTCACATTGATGGCATGTACTTAAAATATCATTTGTAATTCTTTCACCTAATCTATCATCAAACACAAAATTTTTACCTTTAAATTTTGATTCTAAATTTTGCTCTTTTATTTGTTTTGCATAATTAATAATGCCACCATTTAATTGAAATACTTTTTTAAATTTATTTTTTATTAAATAGGAGCTTGCTTTTTCACAGCGAATACCTCCAGTGCAATAAAGCATTATGTTATCATTTTTATGCTTCTCAAGAATTTTTTTAGTTTCAGGGAGTAATTCTTTTGAGGTATCCACATCAGGGCAAATAGCATTTTCAAATTTTCCAACTTCACTTTCATAATGATTGCGCATATCTACTATAACAGAATTAGATTCATCTATCATATTGTTAAACTCTTCTGCATTTAAGTGTGTACCTGTTTTTTCTATATTGTAATCATTTAGTGTTAGGCCATATGCTACTATTTCCTTTTTAACTTTTATAATTAATTTATAAAATGATATATTTTCCTGTACAGCAATTTTAAATGGAATATTTTTAAAATAAGAGTGTTGATTTAAATTTTTCCTAAACTTTTCTAATTTATTTTCAGGAATACTAATTTGAGCATTAATGCCTTCTTCAGCGATATAAATACGACCTAATACTTCTAAATCATTCCAATCTGTATATAATAAATCTCTAAGCTCTATTAAATTTTTTAATTGTACATATTTGTAGAATGACAATGTAATCCTATTAAATGATTCTTTATTTAAATCATTTACCAGTTGTTCTTTATTTTTCTTATTATATAATTCGGCCATATATGATAATTTAATTAATTTAGATTAATATTTTTAATAATCACATTTGAACTTATAAAAACTCTTATTAATAT
>JAAZYZ010000072.1 GCA_014239355.1 Fidelibacterota bacterium | reverse complement strand
TATAAGAATGAAAAAAGTATAGTTAAACTAAAGATGATTGATTTTGCGAATCTCATTTTTACTCTCCTTAAATTGAATTCTTTTTTATCTAAATTTAATTGAATTTTTTATATCTAAAACATAACGATATATAATAAAAATCATAATAATATAATAAAAAGCATAAAAAATAATTATGCGTTCCATCACAAAAAATGATGAAAAACATAAAAATCTTTGCATTTATTTAAAACTTTTGTATTAGCCTTGTATTAGAGGAGAGATAGAGTAATTTTTGATTAATTTTTGCACACAAAAATATTAATCGTCATAAAACCTACCTATCTATTTATTCAATAATACTTCTAAGACTCAACTAAATATGCAATACTTTTGATAGCATTTTCAAGATTTTTTCCAGAAATTGATGAAATTTTTATTATTTTTAATTCACCTGGTAATATTTTTTTAGATAACATACTATCATCTAATGTGTCAATTTTAGATAAAAGTAGTATTTTAGGAAGTTTAGCAAGGTCAGATTTATGATTTGTTAATTCTTTTTTTAAAGCGTTATAATCACTATCAATTGTATCTGAATTTGCATCAATTATAAAAACTAAAACTTTCGTTCGTTCAATATGTCTTAAAAATTGACTCCCTAAACCTTTACCCTTAGAAGCTCCTTCTACCAAACCGGGAATATCAGCCATAACAAAAGATTTATAGCTCCCATATTTTACTATACCAAGATTTGGAGATAAAGTTGTAAAAGGATAATCTGATATTTTGGGTTTTGAATTAGAAACTTTAGAAATTAGTGTAGATTTTCCTGCATTAGGAAAACCTACCAAACCTACATCTGCAAGAACTTTCAATTCAAGTGATAGGGATAAGTCTTCACCTAAAGCTCCATCATTTGCAATCTTAGGGGCAACATTGTTTCTAGTTTTAAATCTAGCGTTGCCAAAACCACCATTACCCCCTTTTGCAATTATAAAACTTTCATTATTTTCTTTAAAATCATGAATTACATATTCTGTGTTAGAATTTTTAACAATAGTACCAACAGGCACTTTAATTACTAAATCATCACCATTTTTTCCATGACAGTTTTTACCTTTTCCGTGTTCACCTCTCTGAGATTTATAATGATGATTATTAGGTAAATCTTGAAGCGTAGCAAGCTGTTTATCAGAGGTTAAGACCACATCGCCACCTTTGCCCCCATCTCCACCACAAGGGCCTCCATTAGGTCTGAATTTCTCTCTTAAAAAAGCGATACACCCATGCCCCCCATCACCTGCTTTAACATGAATTATTGTTTCGTCTATAAATCGCATAATTACATATTATTTATTAAAGCATCACTAAATTCTGAACATTTTAATTCAGTAGCATTATTCATCTGTCTGGCAAAATCGTAAGTTACAGTAGCATTTGAAAATGTCTTATCCATTGAATTTAAAATTAAATCTGCAGCTTCATTCCAACCCATATACCTAAGCATCATTTCACCAGATAAGATAACCGAACTTGGATTTACTTTATCTAATCCTGCATATTTTGGTGCTGTACCGTGCGTAGCTTCGAAAATTGCTTTTCCTGACTGATAGTTAATGTTTGCTCCTGGAGCTATTCCAATACCTCCAACTTGAGCAGCTAAAGCATCCGAAATATAATCACCATTTAGATTCATTGTGGCTATAACGTCATATTCATTTGGTCTAGTTAAAATCTGTTGTAAAAATGCATCTGCTATAACATCCTTAATAATTATTTTCCCTTGATCTTCAGCTTGCTTTTGCATTTCATTTGCCTTATTCACACCATGTTCTTCCTTTATTTTGTCATATTGAGCCCAAGTAAATACAGATTCTGAAAACTTTTCTTCCGCTAGCTCATACCCCCAATCTTTAAATCCACCCTCAGTAAATTTCATAATATTGCCTTTATGAACTAAAGTAACACTTTGCCTATTATTATCAATAGCGTATTGTATTGCTGCATCAACTAAACGATGAGTTCCTTGCTCTGATATAGGTTTAATACCTAACCCACATGTTTCAGGAAATCTAATTTTATTATATTGATCAGGAAATGTTTTTTTCATAAAATCTAAAAATTTATTCAAATCTTCACTTTTAGATAAAAATTCTATACCAGCATAAATATCTTCTGTATTCTCTCTAAAAATAACCATATCAATAAGTTCAGGACTTTTAACTGGAGATGGAACATTATTAAACCATGTTACAGGTCTTAGACATACATACAAATCAAGCTTTTGTCTAAGCGCAACATTAATTGATCGAATTCCACCACCGACTGGTGTTGTCAATGGACCTTTAATTGCTATTAAATATTCATTTATAGTATCTAATGTTTCTTGAGGAAGCCATATATTTTTATTATAAACTTCATTAGCTTTTTCACCCGCAAAAATTTCCATCCACTCTATTTTTCTTTCACCATTATATGCCTTTTTAATTGCTTCATCAAAAACACGAACTGACGCTGCCCATATATCAGCACCTATTCCATCACCTTCTATAAATGGAATAATTGGATTTGAAGGAACATTAAGAGCACCATTTGAAATTGTAATTTTTTGACCTTCTTGAGGGATGTTTATTTTTTGCATATCTATATTCTATTCCTTATCTTTTTTTTTATTTTTATTATTACTATTTTTTTTTGATTCTTGTTTATAGTCAGTTAAGTAAAAACCTGACCCTTTAAATATTAATCCAGATCCAGCACTTATCATTTTTTCAATCTTATTTGATGAACAAAATTTGCAATTTGATATGGGATTTTCACTCATACGTTGAAAAACAATAAATATCTCATCACAACTCAAACATTTATAATTATAAGTTGGCATACCGCTAAATATAAAAAAAAATTAAGAATTTAGCTTGATTTTTGAATAGCTGTAATTGCTGCAATATTAATGATATCATCAACACTACAACCTCTAGACAAATCATGAACAGGTCTATTTAAGCCTTGTAATAGAGGCCCCCAAGCCGTGTAGCCTGCTAATTCTCTGGTAATTTTATATGAAATATTTCCTGCATCTAAGTTAGGAAAAATAAATACATTAGCGTCACCATTAAGATTAGAATTAATATTTTTATTTTTTGATATTTCTTCTGATATAGCTGCATCAAATTGAATTTCACCCTCATGCTTTATATTAGGAAACTTTTTAGAAAAAATATTAACAGCTTCTTTTACTCTATCAACTCTATAGTGACTAGCACTACTATTAGTTGAGAAAGATAAAAATGCAACTTTTGGTTCTTTTGATGTGACTAAAGTATAAATATCAGATGCAGCCTTAGCAATATAAGCTAACTGTTCAGAAGTTGGTTCTGGAATGACAGCACAATCAGAATAGGTAAAAATATTATTTTTATCAGGGGACATCATAATAAAAGAACTAGAAATCCATTTATAATTTGAATTAATACCTACTATTCTTAGCGCAGAACGAATAATTTCACCTGTTGATCTAGATGCACCTGCAATCACTCCATCAACATCCTTGCATGCAAGAATAGTTAACGCTTTATTTATAGGGTCATTAAGATAATTCTCAATTTCATAAGCAGGCCAATTGTTAGTAAATTTTTTTGATGAAATAAAATCAAAATATTTTTGATCATCTGTAAAATCATTAACATCTAAAATATGAAAACCCATTTGATTTAATTGAGTTGTAGCTTCTTTTACTCTATTATCATCTGATTCAGGGATTAATATAGATGCTTCAATTAAGTTTGCTCTTTCAAATAAATTTTCAAAATATTGATTAGTATTCATATTTATCTTTAAGGGCTAATAAGACTGAATTTGGGACATAATCTGAGATATCACCTTTTAAAGAAAAAACTTCTTTTACAATAGATGAGCTTATATGCGTATATTTTTCATGGGGCATTAAAAATACTGTATTAATTTGAGCATTTAACTTTCTATTCATTAGCGACATTTGAAATTCAGATTCAAAATCAGAAAAGGCCCTTAGGCCCCTAATAATAACATTAATATTCATCTTTTGAGCATAATGAACTAATAATCCATCAAAAACAACTGGTTTTACATTACTTAAATGGGAAGTATTTTCTGTTAACAATTGTAAACGTTCATCATCTGAAAAAATATATTTTTTTGACGGAGATGTTTTTGAGATACCAATAATGATTTTATCAAAAAGTTTAGAAGATCTAGCAATAATATCTAAATGACCATTGGTTATGGGGTCAAAAGAACCTGGATAAATTGCAATATTTAATTTAGAGTCCAAAATGCTACCTGTGTATTTCCATATTTTTTAATTCTAACATCATCTTCAAATACTAATGTTTTTGTTTTTTTCATTTCCATACAAAAAACACCCTTATCGTTCAATAAGTTAGAAATAGATTTTTTAATATCAAAAAAATTTAATTCAGTATATGGTGGGTCAGCAAAAATAATATCAAATTTTTGAATATTCATACTTAAAAAGTGTTTTACATCCATCCTATGCAACTTAACATCATCATCCTTACATACTGTATTAATATTATTTAATAAAATTTTAAATACTCTAGGATTATTTTCTATAGCAGTTAAATGACAAGCCCCCCTACTTAGTGATTCTATACCTAAGCTACCAATGCCCGCATATAAATCTAAAATTCTCATTCCATTTAAAGGACCTAAAATGTCAAAAATAGATTTTCTTACTTTTGCTTGAGTGGGACGTACAATGTTAGTATTAAAATACGAGAGTTTTCTTCCTTTATATTTACCTGCAATAATACTAATCATGGTATCACTGTATTTATTTAATAGGAGAATTACTTAAGTGGAAAATTCCATTTTGGTTTAGCATCCCAACTAATTTCATCATTCTCAATATAGCCAGGGCTACCAGGATGGAAATTGAAGATTAAAAATCTATTTTCTTTGTAACTATCATCTATTGGAGAAATAATCTTATAATTTGCTGGTTCATCAGTATAATATTCCCCTATATCCCACATTTCATTATTATTTGCATCGATATACTGCTCACCTGAATCATACTCATTGTTACTAGATAATATGATTTTAAATTCTTCTCCATTAATGGGAGATAATGTTAACTGATTAGTTAGATCATATCTTTTTCTGTCGTAATCTTCAATATTAATTATTCTATCAATTATTTCATATCCAGATATAAATCTACTTTTAAAATTATACTTAACTTTTAAAGTATCACCAAATTCTAACTCATTTTTTAATTCATCTTCAAAATCAGCAAACAAATCTTCCCATTCATCATCAGATATTCCGTCTTCATCATCTTGAAGGCTATTACTAGAATCATCCTGTTCTACTAGATTATCAATACATCCCTGTTCTAAATCCCAAACACAATCATTATCTTCTAAACAAATTGACTCTTTCTTATAATCAGAACATTTTTTCATACTATTTTCAATTTGATACCAAATATCCATATCTAATAATTTCCTAATGATATGATTTGAAGCTTCTTCTTCTGTTTCATCAAATTCTTCATCATCAATATATGTAATAGTATATGTAGTATCACTTATTAGTTTATTTAAATAAGATGAATCTAAAGTAATTAATTGATTTTCTTTTAATGGCATTCCAAAATTCCATAAACTATCATATTCATTTTTAGGTATATATCTAAATAAATACTCATTTTTGACATAACTTGTTTGAACCTCATTATTATCAACAGGCTCTTTAAGTGTATATATAGTATCAATTACATTCTCAGTAACAATAGAAGAATTACTAAATAAAGTATCAAGCATATATCCAAAATTTCTTGGAATATCAACTTTAACCGTATCTGCACAATTTCTTCTAACAAATCGAATTAAATTTTGAATAGAATATAATGAGTCAATAGTTTTAAGAGATGGCTCGGTAAAAGTTTTTGTTTTAGTTCTATAATCTATCTGAATAAGAGGAACCCGATTAGGAATATTTTTGACATCATCAATTTCAGGTATTTCATATATTCTTGTACCTTCATAACCAACACTTTTCATATCATATATAGTTTTATCAATATAATTTAATCTATCTTTTTTATCTACAAGGCTTAAATCAATTTCACTATCTACCCTTGAACCTTCAATAGGATCCATCAAAAAAGTTGCTTCATATGAACAAGATAAATAAATATTTTTGTTTCCACTAAGTGTTTCATTAGCAATCAAAGAATCTCTAACATGCATAATTGTCTCAAAAATTAGTTCTTTATCATCTGAATACTGATCTGTTAATTTATGATAAGATTTAAGAGCATAAGCTAAATCAAGCATTCTTTTTCTACTATCAGAAATTTTAGAATTTTCTTCATTCCATATTAATGGAGGAATTGAAATAATAAATATTAATAACATAACTAAGAAAACTAGTCCCCAATCATACATAAATGATTTTAATTCTATTTTGTTTTTATCTAAAGAACTATTTTTTGTATTTATTTTCATAAACTAAATTTCGATAAAATTATTCAAATTTAGAACAATTAATATCATCCCCTAAAATTTCTTTCATTTTTTCCATTAATAATATAAAATCTTTATCTTTTTTATCGGAAGTTATAATATTAATTTTAACAAATTGATCTCCATTAATTCTTCTGCGAGGATCAGGCATTCCTTTACCTTTTATTCTAACTACTTGACCAGATTTGATTCCTTTTGGAATTGTTAAATTCACATCACCATTAATAGTTGGAACTTTAACTTTACCTCCTAAAACTGCTTGATGATATCCAATAGAAATAGCCAAGTAAACATCACTCCCGTTTCTTAAAAATAATGAATGTTCTTTTTCCTCAAAATAAACTATTAAATTACCATCATCTGATTTATTAACTCCCTGATTACCCATTGACTGAACAACTTGATAGTGCTCTGATGAAACCCCCTGAGGTATATCAAAAGTAACTTCTGCAGTTTTTTTCTCTCTACCCCCTACCATTCCTTGTCCATTACAATTATTACATTCAACAATATTAACCACTTGACCTAAAAAAGAATTACTTACTCTTTTTAATTGACCTGAGCCTCCACATGAAGAACATTTTTGAGGACTTTGACCAGAAATTCTCTCTAATCTTTTAATTTTAACTGTCTTAGGTCCCCCAGAATACATTTCTTCTAAAGTTAATGGGATAGATATTTTAAGATCACTTCCACCTTTTTTTGTTCTACCTCCTCTTTGATTTCCAAAGATATCACCAAAACCTCCGCCACCACCTCCAAAAATATCTCCAAATGCTGAAAAGATATCATTAATATCCATATTGGAAGAAAAACCTGGGCCACCAGGACCATTATTAAGACCCGCATGCCCAAACTGGTCATACCTTTGCCTTTTCTCTTTATCACTTAAAACTGAATAAGCTTCAGCAGCTTCTTTAAATTTTTCCTCAGCAGACTTATTATCAGGATTCTTATCTGGATGATATTTAATAGCTATTTTACGATATGCTTTCTTAATTTCATCATCTGAAGAGCTTTTGTTAACTCCTAAAATTTCATAGTAATCTCTCATTTTTTTCCCTTACTTACTATTACTTTGGAATGTCTAATTATTTTGTCTTTAATTTTATAACCTTTCTCAAATTCTTCAATAATTATATTTTCTTTTTCTTTTGAATTTTGACTCATAATTGCTTCATGAAAATCAGGATTAAAATCAGTACCTTTAGAATCAAAAGATTCAACTTCATAAGATGATAATATTTTACTTAATTTTGTTTCAATCATAGATATTCCATCAACAATTATTTGACTATCATTATTATTTTTATCATTTAAAATTCTATGAATATCATCAATTATAGGTAGAAATGAACCAACAATCTTTTCGATTGAATTTTGATGAGAATCAATAAGGGTTTTATTGTTTCTTTTTTTGAAATTTTCAAACTCAGCCATCAATCTAATATATTTTTCATCTGATTGAGATAAATTATCTTTTAATGATTCAATTTGATTATTAAGTTTTTTTAGCTTTGTGCTAGAAGAACTAATTTTTTTTACTTTTTTATTGTCTTTTTTTACTTTCTTTGACATTAAAAACTCCTCATTCTAAATAATTAGATGCGCCTAAATTACTACCAATTAATCCAAGAAGAACACCAAATATTAAATTTAAAAATATATAAACTTTAAAAGGAATTGTTGTAATCAATGAATCAGCTAGAAAATGACTATACATATCTAAAGAAAATGAATTAAAAATTATAATTATAATGAAACTTGAAAATAAAAAACCAATAAAACCATGAATTATTCCCTCGATAATAAAAGGAGCCTTAATGAAATATTTTCTTGCTCCATGCAATTGTAATATTCCAATAAGATCTTTCCTTGATTCAATACTAAGTTTTATGATATTAGACACATTAAAAATGCTAACAATAAAAACTATTATTCCAATCATAAATATGATAGAATAGCTCATAGATAAAGCTTTTTGAAATTTAATTAGATATGAACGAGGATAAACTGTTTTTTCTATTTTATTATCATATTTTTCATCAATAGAATTAATAATACCATCTATTTCATTAATTTCTTTTAAATCAATATTTATTGAGCATAAACAAGGAATAAAATTTAAATCATCATTTAACCATGATTTTAAATTCTTATCTATATTATTAAATAATTTATTTCTATCTTCAAAAACTGCCTTTTGGAAACCAAATTCATCTTTAATTTCATTACATATTTTTCTAGACTCTAAATCATTTAATGAATTACTAATAAATATTTTTAAAACAGATTCATTATTTTTAAAATTTTCAGATATATTACTCGTAATGTTCGACATATAAATAATAAATGAAAGCATAATTAAACATATCATGATTGTTAAAGATGAAATAAATGAATATAAAGGATATCTTTTTAATGATTGAAAGCTTTCAAATAAAATAAATTTTAATTGTTCTATCATGAAATGACTTTTCCATTATTAAGCTCAATAAAATGTTCAATTCTATTTTCAATTAAGGGGTAATTATGAGTAGCCATGATTACAGTAGTTCCTAATTTAGATTCACTCTCTAATAAATCAATTATATCATCAGAAGAACTTGGATCTAAATTACCTGTAGGTTCATCAGCAACTACAATTTTTGGATTTTTAATTAAAGCTCTAGCTACGCATATTTTTTGTTGTTCTCCACCACTTAATTCATGAGGGTAAGCATCATTTTTATGACTTAATCCTACCTTAATTAAAATATCTTCTACCTTTTCTACAATAATTTCTTTTTTGGAACCAATAATTTGTAATGGTAAAGCTATATTTTCAAAAATTGTTCTATCATTCATTAATTTAAAATCTTGAAAAATCATCCCAATATTTCTTCTATAATAAGCTAAATCAATATCAGTAAATAATGAAATATCCATATCATTTACAATGATTTTACCAGAGTTTGGTAAAGTTGCACGTAAAATAGAATTAATAATTGTAGATTTTCCTGCTCCAGTAGGACCCATCAAGTATACAAATTGTCCTTTTTGTATATTAAAAGATACATTGTGAATTCCTCTAGAATCGGAATGTTTGACAGATACATCAATAAAATTAATCATAAAATTTACTCTATTATAGTCTTAAAATAATTTAAATATGAATAGAAAGTATATAATTAGTAATAAAATACCTGACATTTTTGAAATTGATTTATTAATCAAATAGCTTAACAATAAAACTAAATGACAGGTAATAAATACTATAGCTATTAAACCTCCACCATCTATTAAATCACTACTTACATTAATATTTGTAAATAATGATGAAATTCCTAAAACAAATATAATATTCAAAATATTGGAACCAATTATATTTCCAATCAATAAATCATATTTTTTCCTCTTAATAGATGCTAATCCAGTAAATAATTCAGGTAAGGAAGTTCCTAAAGCAACTATTGAAAAACCTATATTTAATTCACTCACACCCAATAATTTTGATATTTCTAGTGCATTTTCAACTATCAAAGTTGTACCTAAAGATAATCCAATAATAGCAATAATAATGATAAATGAAGTATATAATAAACTGATTGATGAATTATCAATGTAATCTCCATCAGAATTGTTATTTGATATTAAATAATAAAAATAAAGTAGAAATGATATTAATAATAAAATACCGTGGATATAGTTAATACTAATATTAAAATATAAACATAAAAGAACATAGCCACCTAAAAATGATATAAAAAATAAATCTTTTAAGATATTAGATTCAAAAATAACTTTATATAAAAAAGCACAAAACCCTAATACAAGAGCTATGTTTGCAATATTAGAACCAAGAATATTACCTATAACAATACCTGAAGATATTAAATTGCCTGCATCATTTGGATTACTATATATAAAAATAGAATATAGCGAAACTAATAGCTCAGGTAAACTAGTACCTAAAGCTATAACTGATGCACCAATAATTATTGGTGATATTTTCATTTTTTGAGATATTAAAATTGATTGATCAATAAAAGATTCAGATGAGTAATACAAAAAAACACATCCTAACGCAAATAAAATAAAAGGTATCAAATGTTTAATTAACAGTAATAACCCAAGTAATGTCCCGTCATCATGAATTTGCATCTATTTTATATATAAACCATCATTATGAATAAAATGATTTATATCCTTATTTAAGTAATCTTTAATTTTATTTCTATTTCCACAAGCAATTTTATTTCTAATCTCTGTAGATGAAATATTATAATCAAAATCTATAAAGTTGATATGTTCTTGATGATTTAAATTTGATAAATTTCGATCAAAACATACTACTTTAACTTCAGTAATAATTTTATTATAATCTTTCCAATTAGATAAATTTTTATATTGATCTGCTCCTAATACCATATGAATAGAATCACTATTAAATTTCTTTTTTAAATAAACAATAGTATCAATAGTATAATTAGGTGTAACACCTGAATCTATTTCAAACCTATCAATTAATACTTTATTATTATCTTTACGGTCTATTAATAATTTTAGCATACTAATTCTTTGTTCAGCACTTGCTGATGGAGTCTTTTTTTTAGGTGACTGAGCTGTTGGAATAAAAATAAATTTATCACATAAATCTATACAGTGCTCATAAATTAATTTGTGCCCTTTATGAGGAGGGTCAAATGTTCCTCCAAAGAAAAATATATTCATTTGTAAAGCCTATATAAACCTGAAAAACCTAAACCATCTTTATAATCTTCTAAGATATTTTCTACTTCAATTTTACTATTTGAATCATTAAAATTTATTTTATTTGATTCAAAGTATAGCTTTGCTTCATTATAATTACCCATAACTATATATGTAAAAACATAAGAAATTAAAGCCCTATCATAATATTTGGTGTCATAAAATTCTGATAAAATAATATCAAAATAAAAGAAGGCTGAATCAAACTTTTTCATTTTTAAATATAACCTTCCAGCTTCATAATTTTTCTTTCCAATTCTGTTTCTTAACTTTTTAATCATTTTGTAACTATCTTCTTTATATTGAGAATATGGAAAATTATCCAGAAATTCCTGTATTACAGAAATTGCAAATAAAGAATTTGACTGATCTTTGTTATAAGGCAAGGTAATCTCAAAAGCACATCTGCATTTCATAAATTGAGCTAATTCAACATTTTCAATATTTTTTGAAAACATTGAATAATAATTAAAATTATAAGAAGCTTCATCATATTCTTTTAATGCAAATAAAGTCTTAGCAAGATAAAACGTAGATTCAAGACCCAAATTAGTCCCTTGTTCATTTTGTACTAAAAACTCAAATTCATCTTTTGCTTTTTGAAATTTATTCTTTAAAAAATAACTCTCCCCTAATGCAAATTTTTCTGAATTTGAAAGCGTATCTTTCTTAAATGAGGAACACCCTTGAATGAAAACTAAACTTATAATTAATATTAAACGAATTGACATCAATTTAATTTAATGATTATTTCTGCTTGATGAAAATCTATTGTTGGATTATAATCATATGATAAAGATGCATTCCCTGATGAAAGACTACTCACAATTAAAGCATCAATCATACTAATAGCATGATTTGCATAAATTGCAATCATAGCCCAATCTTGAATTTTATAATTTCTTACAGATTTATCATAAATATTTTTAGCATATGTTTTATTTGGACTAGTTGCATTATCTTGGCCCCAATCATTTGTACTTCTTTCAATTTGTTCTTGATCATCCCAACCAGTGAAAAATTGATCGTACTTTACAATTTCCTCATAAAAATTATGGGTTCTAAGTATACTTAAATTATATTGATTTACAAATTCTTCAGCATTCCCATCGATATCAAGACCTTCAGCTTCATAAAGGGTTTGAAAAGCGCTTGTATTAGTTTTTGCATATATTCTTTCAGCTCCATCAATAGGTTCAGAGTTAGGATCATCATAAAAGAACTCTAATCCATGACCAGAATTAATTGCACTATATTCTCCGGAATCTTCATTGGAAAATAAATCTCTAAATGGATTGTCAGAATTTTCATAATCATAATAATGATCACACCAGTTTGAAAAACTCCAATGCTCATCAGCATAATTTTGATAATCTATTTTAAACATTTCAGCTTGATTAGTATAGTACATATAACTAGCCCAGCCCAAAATTTCAATTGCTGAAAAAATAATGCCTTTTGTTTTCTGATTATTTATCAAATATTGTGCAGAACCAGGTAAAATAGCTGAAAATAAAACAGCTTTAATTTTATTGTTATTATATATAGAAGGAACTGTTTCTATTTGCACACTATCTTGAGAAGATAAATTATTTATATCATTAATTGTGTTAGATAAAAAGAATAAATTGTCATAATACTGTGTATTTGAAAACAAAAAAGTATATAAAAATAAAATAATTATTTTTCGCATTTTAAACACCTTTAAAAATCAAATAAAAATTTCATATAAGTTTTACCATCATTTAATTGAATATCATCTAGTGATACTGGAAAATGATGTTCTAATGTAACTGCTGCAGGATATCCATAAAACAAAAAACCCTTTGCTCTTAGTTCAATACCTGATGAAAATTTAGGTAATTCAATTGGAAAAGCTTCACCATATTGAGAAACTATACCAATAGATAACTTATTAAATCCTATGAAATCTTTGATACTTAAAAATTGATCTTTAAAAATTAGTTTTCTAAAATATAGTGACGTAGTTGCTAACCCCCAGCCCATTAAATCTTCATCATAAAAAGTATACCCTTTTAAACCAGGCATCCCTCCACCAAAAAAATAGAAAAAATCATCTACATCTTTATTGGTAATCATAGCTAATCTAGTTGAATTTTCTATAGAAATATCATATTTTTCCAAATAATTAAACCATTTAAAATTTAAATCAAATCTAGATGTGTTATTAGGCTTAAGAACAGAACCATAAGTTCCATAATCTTCATTTAATGCAATCCCTTCCATAAAATCATTCCACTCATGATTGATAGTCATATCTAACATATAACCATTAGTGGGTAGCATCTTACCTAAAAATTGAGGTTTTATTTTTTTTGTTAGAACTTTTAGAGATAAAATATTTCCTCTATAATAATCAAAACCCAATTTACCATAACTAATAATTTTTTGGTCTTCACCATTACTGACAAATTCTTGAGTTACAGTTTGATAAATCTTCTGATTATACAATGTATAATTATAGTTTAACCAAAATTGAAAATTTGATTTTGAAAAACGAGCGCCTAAATCACTTGAAAATAGATGGTAATCAACTTCATTTCTGATATCTATATTATCAACAAATAAACTATCTACCGTATAATAATCAAAATTTTGTTTTGTATTTCGACTAGCCCAGAAAAAATTAAAATATAATGTTGGGTATAATTTTTTATACTCAAACATTAACATCGCATCAATATCAGATAATTTGTTTACTGAAAATCCACCAAACAGTGATAACTGACCTACTATATCCTCTGAAAATGCATAAAAACCATATTTTAAAGTTTCATAATCAAGCATAATACGAGGGACAATATGTAACTCAGACATAGTTGTAGAATAATCGATACTATTATTATGTAAATCTAACTTATCAGGAATATCTAAATTAGATGATTCATTTTCAATAAAATCTGTATAACCTATCAAATCTTCTTTAATATCTATCAAATCATTAATTATAGAAATTTTATAACCTCCATCATCATATAAGCTATAAACAAGTTTATTGTTTTGGATATCTGGCATAAATGCTCCGCCAAAAACATTTGTTAAAAACTTGATTTTTTTATTTTCTGTATAGCCAATATTAAAGATTCCATTATAATCTTGAGAAAAATAAATTTTATCCTCACTAAATACAGGGTTTCTAATATCACTATTTTGCTCTATTACAATAGATACTACCTTAGATTTAATATCTATCTCATAGATATCTCTACCGTGATCTATAACAACATCCATTAGGATTGTTTTACCATCTTCATTCCAATTAAGAGTGGAAATATATTCTTGATTTTTAAAATTAGTTAATTTTGAAAAATTTATACTATCTGCATCAGATATATAAATATTACTTAATCCATCAACGGTACTAATTGCTGCAATCAAATTATTATCAGAGTTGTAAATTGGAGATCTTAAACGCTTATATTTTGTAATTTGATCTGGTTCTTCTTGATTTAATGACATTTTATATAAATCAAAATATTTTGATCCCGCCTTATTTGGCTTGCTTCTTAAAGTAAAAATCAAAGTTGAATCATTAATCCAATCAGGAGCATACTTTACTCCTGAAATTAGTTTTGTTTTTGCCGAATCTATTAAATTATAAATAAATAAATCTGTTTGCCCAAAATAATCATTATCTTGGTTTGAAATATATGCTATTTTAGAACCATCAGGAGATAATTTAGGGAATAAATTAGTCGTACCTTTATCTTCAATAATTGTACCCTGAACTAAATTTTGACTTACATTTTTTAATTGAGAATCATAACTATTTTTCAGATCTTCTACCCAATCAAAATATAAATCATATCCATTAAATGTTGAATTTGTACTTTTAAAGATAGCCTTATTCACAGAATATGTTTTAGTTGATAAAATATTAGAAATATCAGGTAAAATATTATCCCCAAATCTTTTCACTAAATAATTTGAAAAAGAAAAACCTTGATTATAAACTGCCTCACCGCCAATACCTTTTTTTCCAAAACTATTCATCTGATTAAACGATAATAATTTGTTATTTAAAACAAGATCTCTTAAAAGCATATCACGATGAGAATCCCAAAAATCATAATATAATTCAGGACTCATATGCTGCGCAGTTCCCTCTGCAAGCCAAGGAGGGACAGCTACACCTGGAATAGGTACAGAAAACATTGAATTTGGGTATCCATATAATACATCTTCTCTTTTTTCATCTTCATAAGCAAAACCTTGCAAATAAAATGCTGGAAATCGAGTTGATGCTTTCATAGCACTACCAATTTGAATAATATGTGTAAATTCATGAGTTATTACATTTTGGAGCCAACGGTGAGAACCTCTTAAATCAAAATCAAGTGGATGAGCCCAAATCTCTAATTTATTATCATAATAAAACGCAGTTCCATTTGAGATGTCATCAGTATCTTTTATTACTATACTTGTTTTAGTTTTAGGTCTATAATCATAATAATCTGTAATTGGTTTATATATTTTTTCAGCAACAAACGCTGCTTCTGAAACTGTTTTTTCAACTCCTTCATGATAATGAAATATAAAATGTTCTGTTTCAAAAGTTTTCCATTTTAGTTCTGGATGATTATACCATGATTGACCTATCATCAAATTGATTAATAATAATATATAAACTATATATTTCATTAATGACCTATTACCACTTTAATAATTTTTTGCTGGGTATTTGATGATAATATTTCTGCAAAATATAACCCTGGAAGAAATTTACCTGTAGACCATTCAATTTCATTATATTCATAATACACTAAATTATTTTCAGAAAAAGAATCCACTAATTTTCCAGACACATTATAAATATTTATTTTAATATCATCTATTTCTTCATTAATAAAAAATCTAAATTTAGTTTTTCCATCTTTAATAGGGTTTGGATAATTATAAAATTTAGTAATAGCCTTATTAGCTTGTTGAGGTATTATAGATTCATGAGTATCAGAAGATAAGGGATAATGTGAATGATTATTGTATCTTTGAAGCCAATACTGATTACTTCCTATTTGAAAAAAAGATTCCTCATTAGCTAAATCATAATATCTACTTCCATCTGTTAAATAATCATTAACAATCATTAAATCTATCCCTTGATTAATTGAAGGAATTGAAATTAAATTACCATTAAGCCACAAAATATCAATATGTGATAAATTTCTACAAATCATTACAATATTATCTGTATTTTTTTCTGAAAGAATTAAAACTACACCATGATAGCCATTTCCCATAGGAAAGCCATTAACTAAAGTTCCATTATCATTATAGGCGATGATTTGACCATCCATATCAACAAAAATAATTTCATCTAAACCATCTTTATCAATATCAGCTATTGAAACTCCATCAGTTGGATGATATTCAGTAAATATTTGATTGTCTCCAACCATAAATCTATTATTGTTATATGTTAATTCCTGTAATTGTACTTCATTATCTGAATTTGAAAAATTTCCAAACCAAACCTCTGATTCAGATTCAACTAAATTATCATTAGAATCAAGATATACAAAACTTGATTCAGTCGTGTAAATATTAGATTCTTGCTCTGAATTAGTTAAAATAACACTATTATCAAAATATAAATCATCAAATGATTGATAAAAATTAAAATTAGCTAGATTTAAATCAGAAATACTCATATTATCTAATCCATAAAATATTTTAGTTGGAGAAGTACCTAAAATCTTTTCATAATCATTTTGAATATCAATATATGGAATTGCACTATTGTAATATACTTTAATTTTAGTACTATCAGAGACAGGACCTAAGACATTAAATGAAAAAAAAGATTTTGTATTATCAGATAGATTTGAATTTGGATTAGAATATTGATCAAAAATAGCTGTTCTTAACCATATACCATCATTATTATTACACTCCGAATAATATGATGCCTCAATAATAGCATAAGATTCAGAATCAAAACATTGATAAGGAATATCATTTGCATAATGATACGCTTCATTGTTTCTATACCAAAAATCCCATTTTGTACCAGATGTTGGATCATCATTTGAAAATAAAGCATAACTCTCAAAACCTATATCTAAAGCACCATCTGCCTCTTCAATAGCTATAGCTTTATCATTTGAATTATTATTAATACCATCAAATAAATTAGATGACGGTTGATTAATATGCCATAATAATAGACCAGACTCAGGTAAACCTAAATCATAATTAATAACTTTTGTAATAATAGAATCTTGTGAAAACTCAAAAATGTTAAGTGTATCATTTTCTGAAATAATTGCATCAAGCCAGTTAGTATATGAATCTGGAAAAATCCCATCATCATAAGGTCCATTATAATTAGATACAATATCTTTAATCGACAATCCGTTATCTAAGGTATTTACTTTATTTTCAATTAAAAAATATTCATTATCTGAGACATCAAACTGATAAATTTTATCATAATCAACATTGAAAACTAAAAACTCTAACGATGAGACATCATTAGTTAAATTTATTGAGTTATCCCAATTCATTAAAATTCTAGTCCAAGGTGATGGTAAAGAAGGGACAATACCCCTACCATTATTAGAACCATAATCCATTAAACCAAAAATACCAATTCCAGGATCTCCTGTCTCAGTATTAAATAAAGGAGGTAAACCTAAAGCATACCCCATTAAAAATGAAAAAGTACCAGTCATACCAAGTTGATAATCACAGTAAGAATCTTCACCGTAAAAAATATCTTCAATACTATTAAAAAAAATCATATTTTGAGTTTCAGGCAATAAAATACCAGATGTAACATCAACGCCATTAATAACAGGATAATCAATATTACCAAACATATCTGGTTCTAAATAAGCACTTTTAATATCATATATTGCTGGATCAAATGTAGGAAAAGAAAAATCTTGACCAATTCCAGCATGAAAAACAGTAAAGATAATATCATTAAATTCAATATGTGAATTTGATTCTAAATAATCCTCAATATCATTCTTTGCAAGTTCAAGTGATTCTTTAAATAACTCTGATAAAGTATTATCACTATATGAGTATAACTCCATTTCTTTACTTAATTTATAGAAACCTTTTTGATTGTTTGGATTTGATATAATATGACTGTTAATATCTATATTTCCATTTGAAATTGAACTATAATAATTTGCTACAGCTTCAATTTGATTAGAAAAATAGCCTTCATCATGAGGAGGTCTATCTAAAATAAATTGACTACATCTATTTAAATCAGGATTCCATATCATAGTAATATCTAAGGAATCTAAAAATAGCCCATTACCACTTGTAAGTGGGTTATTATTATATTCTTCCTGAAATTCTACCATAATGGCAATTATGTAAGGATTAGAAGTTGGGTTAGTACTAGAAGAGTGCTTAGGTAATTCTAAAGCAAATAATAAAGAAGAGCTTATAATAATAAATAAACCAAAAAATATTCTTACTATATACATGCGTTATTTTATATTTCTGCACTTAGAGAAAAGAATAAAGAATTACTTCTTGGATGCCCTTGTTCACCTGCTGTATACCCAAAATCAAAACCATACCCCTCAAATTTAACCCCAGCTCCAAAAGTTGGATTTTTTATGTCACCTTCTCTATCATAAATATAACCAAATCTTAATACGAAACTTTCTGTATACCAAAATTCAAAACCAGTATTAATTATAATCTCCTCAAGCTCATTAGAAAAGCCTCTATCATCTCCTGTCCCTAATTCTCTAACAACCTCACCTACACCTGAATCAAAAATACCGTCAGGCATATCTTGATTATTTTCATTTACTATATCTACACAACCTACACAACCATATTGACCTTCTCCATCATCAATTAATTCTTCAGGATCTGGAGAACCATTGAGAGCGCCTCCATTATTTCCATCATAAGACCAAGAATAGCCACCTATATAATAATCACCATCAACATCTATATCACCACCATAATACCAATCATCAAGCCATGCTGTTGCCCAAGCTTTATACCAAGGGTCAGAATATGCCCCTTCATCCTGTCCTCCACTATTAATTGTTTCACCATTACCATCACCAATTAATCGATCACCGTCCCAATCCATCGATGGGTATGAAGCAACTAATAATTTTTGCATATCCATAAGCATATTAAACCGAATAAACTCATCTTCATAAAGATTACCAAAAAAACCTAATCTGATATTAGTAGGGGCTGGATCAGCTTGGTCTTC
>JAAZYZ010000071.1 GCA_014239355.1 Fidelibacterota bacterium | reverse complement strand
TTCAGAAATACAGTGTAATGAACCTGAAAATGGTTGGTGTGATAACTCTGATGATTTAGATGATGAATGTCCTTCATCAGATATAAATCAAGATAATATAGATTGTAATAGTATTTGTTTTGGAGAAGCTTATATTGATGGATGTGGAGAGTGCGTTGGTGGCGATACAGGAGAACTAGAATGTAATGAAGATTGTAATGGTGTAAATGGTGGAAGCGCAGATTGGGATGATTGTGAAGTATGCTCTGGTGGTGATACAGGTTTAGAGCCAAATCAAGATTTAGATTGTAATGGCGTATGTAATCCATCTACTCCTCAAGGACAAGAAGACTTAGATAATGGTTTGCAATATGGAGCATATATTGATGATTGTGAAAATTGTGTTGGTGGTGGAACAGGTTTAGAAGAAAATTATGCTGATCTAGGATGCGGTTGTGATCAACCTGAAGCAGAATATTATTGTCTAGATAACAATGGAAATGGTTGCTGTGATTGTGGAAATGATACTGATGGAGCATGGGATGAATGTAACCCAGACATTGATTCAGAATTAATTTGTTTTGATGAAGTATTAGATAGCTATATTAATACTATTTTGGGTTGCTCAAATGAAAATGCTCAAAATTGGTATTGTGATGAAGAAATTAATGAATGTATTTCATTTGGAGTTAATATAATTCCTCCATGTAATTTTATAGATGATGGCAGTTGTATTGTTTATGGTTGCTCTGATCCTATGGCTGACAATTATTGGGATGAAGCAACAGAATGTGATGATGGAAGCTCAGATAATTGCTGTGAATACACAACTCCTTTACAACTTTCTTTTGGGTCTGTAGATTCAGATTCTGGAACAATGGAAATTAATATTATTGTACCAGAATATGAAGATGAGGCAGATTATATTTATGGATTTCAATTTAATATTGATGGGACTACTTTAACATCAGCTTCAGGTGGACTAGCTGAAGATGCAGGTTTTACAGTTTCAGTTGGAGGGAATCTGGTTCTTGGTTTTTCATTTAGTGGCACTTATATTGGAGAAGGTTCAGGAGTATTGACGAATTTACAATTTACCCCAACTGCTGATCAAGCTTGTTTAAATATTGGTGATGGGGCATTCTCAAATCAAAATAGTCAACCAATTCCAGTTGAATTTGGTGACTGTTATGATTTCTAAAATAACAATTCAATAATAAGTTATGATTGATTTTATTTTACAATTAGATTTATATCTATTCCATATTATAAATACTAATCTAAGCAATCCGCTATTCAATTATATTTTTATTTTCTTTCATGATTGTCATAAAAATCCATGGTTTGTTATTCCTTTATTATTTTTATGGTTATTCTATATATTTAAAAACAAAAAAAATAGAATGAGTTTAATTATACTAATCCCTTTATCAATATTAATAACAGATCAAATTGGAAGTAAATTAAAAGATTTAGAACTTAGACAGCGTCCTTATATGGTAATAGATGAACATGAAATAAATTTATTAATAGATGTCCCTAAAAATAAAGATGGATTATACAAAAGTACAAAAAGCTCAAGAAAATCATTTCCTTCAAATCATTCATCCAATATATGGGCATTATCTACTATATTAGCATATATCTATAGACAACAAAAAAAATATTTCTTAACTCTAGCTGTATTAATTAGTGTATCTAGAGTATATATAGGAGTACACTATCCTTTAGATATAATAATAGGTTGTGGTATTGGATTAATTATAGGTTTTATATTAATAAAATTTTATGAGAAATTAATTAGGTAGAACATCATCTGGTAATTTAATATTCTGAGATTCAATTTTCTTTTTAGGAGATTGAATTTTACCAAACTTCTTTTCATATTCTTTAATTTTTGCATTTAATAATAATAATAAATTTTTAGTATGCATAGGCGACATAATCATTCTTGATTTTACATCTGCCTTTGGGATTCCTGGAATAATTTTAATAAAATCTAATATAAACTCTGCCTGAGAAAAACCAATGATTGGTAAATTTACATAATTACCTTGAGCAACCTCTTCTTTTAATTCAATTTTTATTTGTTTGGTCTTTTTTTCTTTCATCTATTTACCATCATTATCTTTTTTATTAAAATCTTCCCAATCTTCTTCAATACCCTTCCATTTTGTAAACTCTTCATCTTGAGTATCAGTTTCCTTTAATTGATGCTTTTCATCAACAAATTCCATTTTTTCACTTTTATCTTCATACTCATCATGAATTGTTTCATCTAATAATTCTTCCTCTGTTTCAGATTTTTTAATTTCATGACCATATATAGATTCATCAAAAAAATCAATATCTGTAACAAGACCTTGCATTATTAAAAACTCAAGAAAAGCTAAATATTTTTTTTGTTTTAATTTAGTATTACAATGAGGGCAAGCTATAGCCCCTAAGAAGTTTTCTTCTTTTAAAGACCCAGAACATACTGGACATATAATCCCTTCAAATGCCATTAAATTTTCTCCGAAAATATGTTGTAAAATAGGGTAGAATATATTTTAATAATCAACATAAAACAAGTAGATTATTAAATAAATAAATTTATTTATTTTTTTAATGCTTGATAAATCTTCTTTAGAAGATTTATTTCAGTGTCAGATAGCTTTTGGGATCTTCTATCTTTCATGATTTTGATTGTATTAATAAATTTATCAAAATCAACTATTGAGTCTTTCCCCCATGCAAAAGATTCAATATACTTTTCTTGAAAGTTACCGCCAAAAATATTACAACCTAAACCAAAATAAGAACCCGTATTAATCATTGTGCTAATTCCTGTTCTTGTAAAATCTCCTACCATAACTCCAAGAAATGTTCTTTTAGTATCAATAGTTTTATCTGAAAATTGAAATTTTATATCACCATAATTATTTTTCAAATTGCTATTGTTTGTATTCGCACCTAGATTAACCCATTCTCCAATATAACTATTACCTAAAAATCCATCATGTACTTTATTTGCATATCCATGAAAAATAGTATTTGTAATTTCTCCACCTATTTTACAATTAGGCCCAATTAAAATATTCCCTTTTAATTTTGCTCCATTACTAATGATTGAATTTTGATCTATAAAAAGTGGCCCTTTTAAAATTGAACCAGCTTCAATAGTAACATTTTTTCCTAAAATAATTGGTCCATTTGAAGCATCTAAAATACAACCAATCTGGATATTAGTCGTCTGATCTATAAAAATATCATTTTTATTTATAAGATTTTTATCATCAATGCTAGAAGAGCCTAAATTAGAGTAATTTTTTTTGTCAAGATTGACTATTTTACTAAATAAATCTATACAATCCCATAGATAGGATATGTAGTCTGCATCTATTTCAATAGTAATATTTGATTTTTTCTCAATTTCATCATTAATATTATCAATACTTATACTATCATCATTTTTGAAAGCAATTAAATTTCCTGAAGATGAAAATGCTGAACCTGCCATAATTTTATTAAAAAGTTCTTGATTCCATATAACAGCACCATTTAAATATAGTCCCTTAGGAAGATTTTTAGGATTAACTGTACACCTTGGAAACCTTTCTTGAACCAAATCTTTTAATTCATCTCTAACAATAAGATAAAAACTATCATCACTATTAAAATTATTGATAATTCTTTCTAAATTGGAATAAAGTCCACATTTGATTTCAAAGGAGGCATGATTAATTGAAAATGGCTTCAGATTATTTGTATTTGAATCTTCAAAAATAATTATATTCATTATATTAATTCCAAAATTTTCTGATAACCATTCTCTGCTATTTGAGACTTTGAAATATCTAATTGTACATTATATAATAAATCAGATTTTTTATGTTTAAAACCAATTTTATAATTTGAATCCTGTTTCAATATAAAATCCTCCATTTTTTGATTATAATTAATATTTAAATCAATAATAATATCAAAATCAATCTTACTTAATTGAAGTAATAAAGAATGTTTATTAAGAATAATAAATTTATCATCAATATCCATTTTATGGATATTTCCTCTTCTCAAACTGAAAGAATCACTAAAATTTCTATTAATTATATAATGAAACTGAATATTATCTCTATCGTAGGGTAAGTTTCTATAACTATAACTTGCAACTCTAAAAAAATTTTCTTCAAATGGAAAAAGAACTAAAATAGTCTTAGGTCCAGAAGATTTATTTGAAATCGAAATATTAGATTTCGTTTTATTATCCTCAGGCTCAGTATTACTGAAAAATTTTTTAATATTTAAAGAATAATTCATATAATGATGAATAATTTACAAATTTCATTATTTTTTAACTAGATTATAAGTAATTATATATGAAAAATTTATCTTATTCAATCTATTTTATAATTATTAATCTTTTCCTTTGTGGACAAGATTATTTATGGCCCACCAATGCTAGTAAAACAATAACTGCATTTTTTGCTGAAGAAAGACCTAGAAGATACCATGCTGGAATTGATATTAGAACCTATGGTAAAGTAGGATTTGAAACTTATGCTATTGAAGATGGTTATATAGAAAAAATAAAAGTAGATTATAAAGGATACGGAAAAACACTCTATTTAAGATTAGAAGATGGAAACTTAGCAGTATATGCTCACTTAGATAAATTTTCACCAGAAGTAGATAATATTATTAATATTCTCAAAAATGACTATAATTCTCAGGTCTTTGAACACTACTTTGAAAAACAAGAAATTGGAGTTAAAAAAGGTGAAATTATTGGTTATACGGGAGACACAGGAACTATATCTGGTCCACATTTACACTTTGAAATAAGAGACAAAAATAATATTAGCTTAAACCCACTATTAAATTTTTATAACCTAGAAGACGACATTGCTCCTATTCCAAAAAAAATAGCAATTATTCCTAAAACAAAAAGAACAAAAATTGATAATTTTTCTGATATCATGCTTTATGATATTAAACAAAATAATAAATCAGAATACTTTATTTCTGATACTATATCAGTAATAGGAAAATTTGGGATATCACTAAGTATACTAGACAAAGTAAATAAACAACCTTTTAACTATGGACTTTATAATTTAGAACTATTTATTGATGGAGAATTAAAATATAAAGTTGAATATAAAGAACATAATTTTTCAGATGGAAATTTAGTTTTAGAAGAAAGAAATTACAATTTAAAACGAACTTATCAAGAAAAATTTTATAACTTATATAACTCTACACCTAATTTATCATTTATTGATAAAAGATCATGGCCTGAATATGAAATTGATGAAGGAATTCATAATATTATTATTAAAGCAAAAGATGTAAATGATAATAGTATTATTATATTCGGAACAATTGCATCATATGAAAATGAAGAAATTATTTACAATATAAAAGAAATAGATAATTCGATTATTTTTACAATTGATGAACAAAATAAGCAACGTGAGCACAAATTAAATGTATGCAATAAATATGATGGAACAATACTTGAATCTATTAACATTCAGGATAATAAAATATCTATTGATAAAAAATCACTAAAAGAACCTTTTACAGTATTTAATTTAACTGGAAAAAATATTAATGGTCTTAATACACATCAATATTATTATCATAGTAAAAATAAAAAAACAGACTCTATAAAAGGTATTTTTAATATTAAAACTTTTACACATGGTGCCTTAATTCAATTCCAAGAAAATGAATTCTCAAATAATACTTCGAAAATAAATATTATTAAAAAAGATACTATTCTATCCTATCCAACAAATAGAATTTCTCAAAATATAATAACAACACAAATTATAAACTTTGATGATTTTCATGATATTACCAAATTAGAAATTCAGTATGAAACAAAGCCAGAAATAAGTATCCAACAAGATATTCATGCATCAATCTTTTATCCTAATCAAGGATTATACTTAAAAAAGGGGAATTTTATTGTAGACAATATAACCAATTTTATAAATGATAGTATGCTGATTTGGATTTCAGATTATAAAAAAATGAATAATAATAATTTAAATTTTCTGTCAGAAAATTATATGTTAGAGCCAAAAACTTTAATTTTTAAAAACGAATTAGATATTCATTTTGAATATATAAAAGAAGAGTCAGGCATTGGAATATATTACTATGATGAAAAAAATAAAGAATGGAATTATTTGAAAACAAATTATGATAACAAAAGATATTCTACTTCTGTTCTTTCAAATGAAATATTTTGTTTAATAAAAGAAGATAATCCTCCTAAAATTAAAAATTTAATCCCTAATATTAATTCAACATATAAATTTCAAGATTTAGAAAAATTATCATTTATGGTTGATGACGATTTATCTGGAATTTCAGATATAAATAATATTTCAATTAAAATTGATAATGAACCTATATTGTTTGAATATAATTCATATAGAAAAGAAGTATTCTACTTTTTTGAAGAAGACTTATTAGAAGGTACGCATATATTAGATATACAAGTAAAAGACAATGTAGGAAATCTAAATGTAATTAAAGGAAATTTTATTATTAAATGAAAAAAGTATTTATTATAGGTATAGCAGGTGGGTCAGGTTCAGGAAAAACTAGGCTTGCAAAAAATGTGTTAAAAGAAATTGATAATGAACAAGTCCAATCAATTATAGTTGATTCATATTATAAAGATTTATCGCATCTAACCTTTGAAGAAAGAGCAAAAAATAATTTTGATCATCCAGATGCAATTGATTTTGATTTATTATATAACGATTTAAAAGATATTATAAATAATAAAACTATATATACTCCTTTATATGATTATAAAACTCATACTAGAAAAAAAAATGAATCAAATAAAATGGAAAATGTAAAAGTTATAATTTTAGAGGGAATTTTAGCATTATATAATTCAAATATTAGAGATTTAATGGCAATGAAAATATTTGTAGATACTCCTAGTGATGTACGTTTATTAAGAAGAATAAAAAGAGATGTAAATAAAAGAGCTCGTTCAATTGAAAGTGTTACAGAACAATATAATAATACAGTTAAACCTATGTTTCTGAAATTTGTAAAGCCAACTAAAGATTATGCTGATTTAATTGTCCCAAACGGTGGAAAAAACAAAATATCAATAGATGCCATTGTAACAAATATAAAAAAATATTACATTTAGATATGGCATTAATGACTAAAAATAGTGGTTGGATTGAAGTTATATGTGGGCCCATGTTTAGTGGAAAAACAGAAGAACTAATTAGAAGATTAATTAGAGCTCAAATAGCAAAACAATTAGT
>JAAZYZ010000070.1 GCA_014239355.1 Fidelibacterota bacterium | reverse complement strand
TTTAAGTTACATATATTTTGAAAAGAAATATTCAAGTAATACTTTGCGAGCATACAAGAAAGACTTAAATGACTTTTATCAATTTATTAATAAAAGTTCTTTTTCAGATTGGAATGATGTTAAAAAAAAACATATTCATGAGTATTTATATTTCTTAAGTGTTAAAAAATTAAATTCAAAAACTGTTTCACGTAAGTTGGCTAGCATTAAGTCGCTATTTAACTTTTTAGTTAAGAAAAATATTTTAGAAAATAATATTGTAAAATCAGTTCCATCCCCTAAATTAGATAAAAAATTACCTATTTTTCTCAATCAAGATCAAATTAGTTTGTTACTTGAACTTGATGATTCTAACAATTTTGATGAATTAAGAAATAATTTAATATTAGAAATATTCTATTCTACAGGTATTCGTATTTCAGAATTAGTAAAAATTAAAATTGAAGATATTAATCTATTAGATAATTCAATTACTATATTAGGAAAAGGTAATAAAGAAAGAATTGTAATTATTGGTAATTATGCTAAGAAAAAATTAGAAGATTATTTAAATTGTGATAATATAAAAAGTTCTGAATATTTATTTAAGAAAGTAAGAAAAAGTAAAAATAACTATTTGTCGGAAAGAAGTGTTTTTAATATAGTGAAAAAATATACTGCTAAAGTAACACGAAATGAGCAAATCAGTCCTCATGCTTTAAGGCATACTTTTGCTACTCATTTATTGAATAATGGAGCAGATTTAATGAGTGTTAAAGAGTTGTTGGGCCATAAAGATTTATCTTCGACTCAAATTTATACTCATGTCAATATATCAGAATTGAAGAAAAGTTTTAAAAAAGCACATCCTCATGCTAAATAAATTTAGGATTTATTATGGATTATAAAGAATTAGAATTAGATAATTTAGGTTTTAAATCGCTTGATAAAATTTATAGAAACTTATCAATTGAGCGTATTATAGAAGAAGGATTATTAAATGGCGAAACTAAAATGGCAATGAATGGGGCCACAATAGTTGATACAGGCGAATATACTGGACGTTCTCCAAAAGATAAATATTTTGTTGTTGAACCTACCTCAAAAGATAAATTATGGTGGGGACCTGTAAATGCTAAAGTAGACTCATCTATTTTTGATGACCTATATGAAAAAGTTATTGACTCTTATAATAAGAATGGTAATACTAAAACATATATTTTTGATGGATTTGCAGGAGCAGATCATGACCACACTTTACCAATTAGAGTAATTTCTAAAAAAGCATGGCAAAATCATTTTTGTCATAATATGTTTATTCGTCCTAATTTAAATGAGTTAGCAAATTTTAAACCAAAATTTACAATTATTAATGCTTCTCATTTTCAAAATGAAGATTATAAAAAACATAAACTTAATTCTAAAACTTTTATCATTTTTAATTTAGAAAAGAATCTTGCAATTATTGGAGGCACTGAATATGGTGGAGAAATGAAAAAAGGAATTTTTTCTATACTTCATTATATGTTACCTCAAAAAGGTATTTTATCTATGCATTGTTCTGCAAATACTGACATTGACAACAAAAACACAGCATTATTTTTTGGATTAAGTGGAACTGGAAAAACTACACTTTCAACAGATCCAGAAAGGCCTTTAATTGGGGATGATGAGCATGGTTGGTCTGATAATGGTATTTTTAATTTTGAAGGTGGATGCTATGCAAAAACTATTAATTTAAATAGAGATGATGAACCTGATATATATAATGCCATTAGACATGGTGCATTATTAGAAAATGTAGGTTTTAATGAAAATACTAGAGAAATAGATTTTTCAGATAGTTCAAAAACAGAAAATACGCGTGTATCTTACCCATTATATCATATTGATAATTCATTAATGGCTAAAGGTATGAATAGCATAGCAGAGCACCCAAGTAAAATTATATTTTTAACTTGTGATGCTTTTGGTATACTCCCTGCAATATCAAAGCTATCTGCTAATCAAGCAATGTATCATTTTATAAGTGGATATACCGCTAAAGTAGCAGGTACAGAAAGAGGAGTAACAGAGCCTCAAGCTACTTTTTCACCATGCTATGGAGGACCATTTTTAACATTACATCCATTAGTTTATGCTGAGTTATTAAAGAAAAAAATAGAAGACTATAATGTACCTGTTTATTTAGTTAATACGGGTTGGATAGGTGGCTCAGCAATTTCTGGAGCAAAAAGGATTAGTATCAAGTTTACTAGAAAAATGATTTCCTCAATTTTAAACGGTAATATTGAAAGATCTGATTATAGTACAGACCCTATTTTTAATTTAGATATTCCAATTAGTATTGATGGGATTCCAAGTGATGTACTGAATCCAAGAGATAGTTGGTCAAATAAATCTTTATATGATTCTAAATCATTAGAGCTATCTAATGCATTCAAAGAGAATTTTAATAAATATGGTGATTCAGTAGGATATTTAAAAGAGTTTGGTCCGAAATAATAATTTTCTTAGTTTGTGCACACTTTTTTTAACGTAATTAATTTATAAAATGGTTGGAATATGGATAAAAAATATATTTTTACATCAGAATCAGTAACTGAAGGACATCCTGATAAAGTATGCGATCAAATTTCTGATTCTATATTAGATGCGATATTAGAGCAAGATCCTGAAGCAAGAGTGGCATGCGAAACAATGATTACGCAAGGTCAAGCAATCATATCAGGTGAAATCACAACATCAGCAGAAGTTCAATATGAATCAATAGTTGAAAAAGCTTTAAAAAGAATAGGTTATACCACTGAAGAATTAGGAGCAACTTCTTCTTTAAGTAGAAACAAACATTTTTCAATTCAACATAACATAGTTTCACAAAGCTCACATATTGCTCAAGGGGTTGATGTATTTCAAAATCATGAACAGGGAGCAGGCGATCAAGGTTTAATGTTTGGCTTTGCTTGTAATGAAACTCCAGAGCTTATGCCACTTCCTATTCAATTAGCTCAAAAATTATCTTATCGTTTATCAAAATTAAGAAAAGATGGAACATTAACATGGCTTAAGCCAGATGGAAAATCTCAAGTTAGTGTTGAATATGAAAATGATAAACCTGTAAAGGTTAGTAGCGTTGTAATTGCAACTCAGCATAAAAGCTTATTAAATAAATTTAAGACAGAAAAAGAAGAACATCAATTTATTAAAGACAATGTTATAAAACATATAATTATTCCTGTTTTAGATAAATATGATATTGAATATGATCATAATTTTATTGTTAATGGAACTGGTCGATTTGTAATTGGTGGTCCACTAGCTGATACAGGCCTTACAGGAAGAAAAATTATTGTTGATACTTATGGAGGCTATGCGCGACATGGTGGTGGAGCTTTTTCAGGTAAAGACTCCTCAAAAGTAGATCGTTCAGCAGCATATATGTCTAGATATGTTGCAAAGAATATTGTGGCTGCTAAATTAGCAGACCGTTGTGAAGTACAATTAGCATATAGTATTGGTGTTGCAGAACCTGTGTCAGTTAATGTAAATACTTTTAATACAGGTAAAATTGATGATTATAAACTTGCTAAAATAGTTAAAGAAGTTTTTCCACTTAAACCTCAAGAAATAATTAATCATCTAAAACTTAAAAGGCCTATATATACACCTTTATCTGCTTATGGTCATTTTGGTAGAGAAGGGTATGAATGGGAAAAAATAGATATGGTTGAAAAAATATTAAGGAAGAAATAAAATTATGAAAACTGCAGAAAAAACTACATCTTTAGATTATAAAGTTGCTGATATCACTTTAGCAGATTTAGGTAGAAAAGAAATTCAATTAGCAGAAGCTGAAATGCCTGGCCTAATGTCATTAAGACAGATGTATAAAGATAAAAAACCATTAAAAGGAGCAAGGATTTCAGGTTGTATACATATGACAATTCAAACTGCAGTTTTAATTGAAACATTGATTGATTTAGGCGCAGAAGTTAGATGGTCTTCTTGTAATATTTATTCTACTCAAGATCAAGCTGCCGCAGCAATTGCATCAAAAAATATTCCAGTATTTGCATGGAAAGGTGAGAGTGAGGAAGAATATTTATGGTGCATTGATCAAACATTAGATTTTGAAGGGAAATCTCCTAATATGTTGTTAGATGATGGTGGTGATTTAACATTGAGAGTATTGGAAAACTATCCAGAAATGATTGACTCAATTAAAGGTGTTTCAGAAGAAACAACTACAGGAGTTCACCGTTTAGAAAAATTATTTTCTGAAGGTAAATTACCATTTCCTGCTATTAATGTTAATGACTCAGTTACAAAATCTAAATTTGATAATAAATATGGTTGTAGAGAATCTTTAGCTGATGGACTTAAAAGAGCTACAGATATTATGTTGGCTGGTAAAAAAGTTGTAGTTTGTGGTTACGGAGATGTTGGAAAAGGTTGTGCACAATCAATGCAAGGTTATGGAGCTCAAGTCTTTGTTACAGAGATTGACCCTATATGTGCTCTTCAAGCAGCAATGGAAGGTTTTTCTGTTGTAGATATGGATGATGCTTGCAAATATGGTGATATTTTTGTCACTGCTACGGGTAATAAGCATGTAGTTAATAAAAATCATATGAAAGAAATGAAAAATAATGCTATTTTATGTAATATAGGACACTTTGACCATGAAATTGATGTAGAGTTTTTAGAAAGTAATACTACCGAATTAAATATTAAACCACAAGTGGATCGATTTGAATTTTCAAATGGAAAATCAATAATATTGCTATCTAAAGGAAGGCTAGTCAATTTAGGAAATGCTACTGGACATTCATCTTTTGTGATGTCTACTTCTTTTACGAATCAAGTTTTTGCACAAATTACTCTATGGGAAGGTAATGTTGATAAAGGGGTTCATATTCTTCCAAAAGATTTAGATGAAAAAGTTGCAACACTTCATTTGAATCATTTAGGAGTTAAATTAACTAAAATGACAGATGATCAATCAAACTATACAGGAATACCTAAAGAAGGTCCTTTTAAAAATAAAGACTATAGATATTAAGTTTCTCTTTTTAGATAGCTTTAGGATACTTACAGTATTTGTTTTTTTATTTTTAACAAGTTGTGATTTTAGAATGCCTCAGAAGTGGGAGACACCTTCTTGGGAGTTTGATTTATTAATACCTCTCTTAAATGAAAACTATTCTATGGCATCAATTGCTACAGAATCTAATGATATTGAAATTACAAGCCCTGATAGCACTAATTTTATTATAGAATTAAAAGAATCCGTCATTGATTCTGGTTATGTCAAAACAGATGAATCTTTTTTTATCATATCAGAAAATGATTTAGATTTTGATCTTCAAAATATTACTGTTTCAAATCCCAACCCGATGCCAGAATTTCCTTCAATTAATGAAGAAATTTTACTTTCCAGCTTAATTCCTGATTCTAATTTACTTGGTGAGGGTAAATGTTTTTCAGAAAATTTAGATTTTTTAGAAGAAGATATTGAGGAATCTATAGAACAAACTAATAGCTCAGTTTGTGATGGGATAGGAGAAATAGAGTGTTTAAACCAATTAAATTGGCTTACTATTGGTCAGGGTAGTAATACTTTTTCTGTAAACAATGAGTTTCCATTTAAAATTAATGAATTTCGACTTCAGGTTATTTCTAACGAAGAAGATTTAATAAATAACTATTTAACAAATATTGATGGAGAAGAAAGTGAAATTTCTAATTTATTCAATAAGAACCTTGGATGCGATGTGATAAGTAATGTTTATATAAGAATTGATCAGGATTTAGAATTATCAGATAATTATGAGTCTTGTGATTTATATAATCAAGATACATGTGAACAATTTGGTTATAGTTGGCAAGATGAGGACTGTTTATTTCCCATTAATATAGATAATCAAGTCTGTTCTGAATTAGGTTATACTTGGCAAGATGATCAATGTATTCAGATTATTCCAGAAATAAATGATGAATTTTCATGCAACTTATTTTCTGAAGATGCTAACTGGAATGGAAATTTTTGTTATTTTTTAATTGAAATGAATCAGACGGTTTGTGTGGATATTATTGATGGAAATTGGCAAGATGAAAATTGTTATATAGCATGTACTTCTAATGAAACCTGTTGTAATACTATTGAGGGAAATTGGAATGGTAGTGAATGTATTGATTTGCCATTAGGTGTTTGGGTTACAGGAGATGAAAAATTAACAATTTCTAATGAGATAGATATAGATAATTTTCAATCATTAAATGCAGATATTGAATGTATAATTGATACAAGCTATTCTGTTGAATTACCAGTAAATGATGATATGGTCTTAATTGAAGGTCATATAGAAGACTTAGTTGATATTGATACAAATCGTATTGCTTTTGATTTAACAAATAATTTTTTTACAGATATTACATTTGAAATTTCTTCTGATAATTTGTTTAATTCAAGTAATGAGTCTCTCTTTAATTCTCAGATAATATCATCAGGAGAATCATTTCAAGATGTTATAATTTCAGACTACACTATAAAAAAACAAGATGGAAGCAGTGTAGATTCTCTATCAATAGGCTATTCAGTTGTAGTTCAAGAAGATTTAGCAACTCTTAATTTTGATGAAGCATATGGTCTAACAGGTAATGGAATTGAGTCAAAAACAATTAAGTTAGATGAATTAAAAGTTAATTTAAATGAATTTTCAACATCAGATATAGATTTAGGTAATCTTCCTTCAGGATTTGAAGGATTTGATTTACCTTTTTTGGAATTTAATCTTTATTTATACAATCAGATTTCTGCTGATATGAAACTATATTTAGATTTATATGGTATTACGGATACGGATACTTTAAAAATTCATGTAGAACCAAATATTAAATTTTTAGATACTTTAGATCCATATTCTGATATTGATTCTTTAACTATTTCATTTATACAAGATTCAATGTTGATTCAGCATTATGGAAATAATCCAATTATACATGATGATCCTATTATTGAAATAATGGATTATAAGATAACTGAACTATTCTCATATGATATTATTGATATTTCTGGATATGCAGTTATGGATGGAGATGCAACTTTGATTCCACAAAAATCTTTATGGGGAGATATTGAAATTGTAATTTCACCATTAACTATAGTTATTAAAGATGGAGATATTTTTAGTTTTGTTCCTAATGAATTTACAGGTTTAGATCCTATGGATAGACAAACTGCAACCAAAATTGATAGTGGTTTAGTTTCAGCAACTCTTAATATGAACATTGATAATCAAATTCCTTTTGGAGGAAACTTATTAATGTATATTACAAATAGTCCTGATTATTTTCCTTTATGTATTGATTCCTTATTTACAAGTGATATGGAAAGTCAAATTATAGATAGCACATGCAAATCTGATATTCAGAATTATTTATCATGTAATTCTTTAGAAGTACTGTATGATAGTAGTAATACTTTTGTCTCTCATTTAGATTGTATAGGAGATAATTATAATTATTATTATGAAAATTTATTAAATATTAATTTTCAATCTCCATCATTAGATTCAATAGGTATGGTGTTAGATTCAGTTATAACTCATCAATCAACTATTTTAGAAGATCAAATAAGTTATTTTACACGAGATTCTTCTCAATATTTAATACCAAGATTTGTATTTGACAGTGAATTAGATACGATTACATTTCAACCCTCTAATATACTTTCTATTAATTCTCATTTGATCTTTAAATTACTTAGCTCGGGATTGTTAGAACAATGATTTTTAAAAAATATCTAATTTTAATTATATTATTAAATATAGTTTTTTCTGCTTTTTATTTTAGCCCGGAAAATATTTCTTTATCGAATGCATCATCATTAGCATATAATGATTTTCGTTCATCAAATGCTGCAGCCACTTCAGTCCATAAAGGATTAACAGTCAAAATTTTTGGAATGAATATGGGTTTTGAAAATAATTTTTTATCTATATCAAAATATAATGATATAAATGGTTCAAATTTTGATGATTCAACAGATCCTAATTATTATCCTAAGTCTGAATTTCATGACTTAATAGATAATGGGCTTCAGTTAAATTCACATTTAGCATTTAATATACCCTTTTCAGATATAGTTTTTAATAATATTTCATTCCATAATAAATTATATTCAATTACTGATTTAAGTCTTCCTCAATCTTTTGTTAAATTAATTTTATATGGAAATGAAGCAAACGAGACATACAACTTAAATAGTTCTAGCTCCGTTAATATTTTTTCTGAGAGTTCAATAGGGTATTCTAAAAAAATCAATAATACTTCATTTGGTGTTAGATTAAAGTATTTACAAGGTTTAGCATATGGCGAATTATCCGATTTGTCTGATAATTCTTCTTATTTTGTTACAGATACTACTACTGGTTTTATGGGGCAAGCTCAATATTTAGTTAATCAGGCAGTAGGTGGTAGTGGTTTTGCTATGGATTTAGGTTTAATATATAATAATTCATCTAAATTCACTTATGGCATTTCAATAAATAATTTATTTGGAAAAATTTATTGGGATGATAATAATATTACATATAATTCATTCAGAAAAAATATCACTAATAGTTTACCTCTTAGGCATAATGAAAAACAATATTTTTCAATATTATTAGATACGTTAAATGCGATGAATATAATAAGTACACCTCTTAATCAAATTTATGCTACTGAGAATTTTTCTGTTATAGAATTTTATGATTTATCAGATATACCGTTTGATATAGATAGTCTATTTAATGATAATTCATTAATTGAAACAGAATATGGTTCTTATCTTTTAAAAACTCAAAATTTATCTACAGATTTCATTAATTCATTGAATTTAAAAACTCAAGATTATGTAACAGATTATCCAGCTTATTTAAATATGAGCATTAAAAAAGATTTTGAAGAAGGTATATCTGTATGTTTGAGTATTTCAACTGGATTTTCAAATTCATTACGTAGCTCTGAAAAATGGAAGTTATCTTCTGGTTTATTATTTAATAGATTTAAAAATACACCCATCACTTTAGGCTTTTCTATAGAAGAAAAAGGGAAAATTAATTCAGGTTTTTCTGTTGGATATAAACTTGGGCCTACTTTTATTAATTATGGTATTAATTTCAAAGATGCAATTTTTTTACAATCAACTAAAGGTATTGATTTTTCATTTTCTTTAGTATTTAAAACTAACAAGCTTTAAAAAACATATCTTTTATAGTAAAAAATAGTCATAAACAGTATTGTTATATTTGGAGTCCAAGCAGATATTAATGGGCTTACCACTCCTTCTACTCCTAAATTTTTTCCGATTACTATTAAAATATAATAAATTACAATTATTAATAGGCTAAGTCCTACTCCATAAGAAATATTAGAACTTTTTAAACCTATGGCAGATATAATTGCAAATAATATTAGAAATAGATTTGAAAATGGATAGGATATTTTATGATGCAATCCTACTTCCCATTTATTTGTGTTACTAGCGCTCTCTTTTTTAATTTTTATAAATTTATTTAATTCAAAGTAATCCATTTCATCAGGTAGAGTAAATTCTGATATTAAATATATAGGATTTATATTTTTTAAATATAAAGAGCTATCATATATAAATTTTTGAGATTTTAATATATTATTATCCCAAATTCGAAAATTTATTTTTTTAAAATCCCAAATTTTTAGTTCTTGATTCCATTTCATTGAATTTGCATCTATTCTATATTCAATATTATTTTTTTGATCAATTTCTTTTATTGTAACATTATTAGCAATTTCTTTTTTATTATTATAATTCATAATGATAACGGATTTGTTTTTACTAACATCTTCAACAAAGTTTCGTAATTTTGTTTTATTTTTTTTAAGGTTATATTTTTTCATAAGGACAGATCTTTTGTGGTTATTATTTGATACTATCCTATTTTCAAAGTAAAAATGAGCAACGCTTATTAAAAAACCGCAAATAGCTATAATCGTTCCCACCCTAAAGTAGCTAATACCTAAAGACCTAATAGCAATTAGCTCATTATTTTTTATATGAGACAATATTGATAATATGGCTCCAATTGTTACAGACATTGGAATAGCATAGCTAATAAACATTGGTATTGTAAGAGTATAATAATTAAAAATTTCTTTACTACCCATACCAGCATTAATAAAATTATCAATCATTTCAACAAAATTTGTTAGTAGTATAATTGAGCTAATAATTATTAAAAGGAATATAACTCTGCTTATAAAATTTTTGAAAATATATAAATCTAGCTTTTTTATCATTAATATAATTTAATTATTTTACTTTTTGTTTTTAAGTTTTATATTTAAAAGCTATTTATAAGCTCCCTTTAAGTTAATGTACGAGATACATAGAAGGGTATAGCAAAGTAATTATTGGGGGCCTTTTGGCCCTTTTTTTTTATAAAATTTATATTTATAAGGAATATATGGTTAAGAAAACAGATAAAGCAGTTCTTTTAGATAAAAAACAAATTAATAAAACTTTAATTCGTTTAGCACATGAGATTATAGAAAAAAATGCTAATTTAGATAATTTAGCAATTATTGGAATTAGAACTAGGGGAGATGTCTTAGCTAAAAGATTATGTGAAATAATTAAAGATATAACAAGTACTAAATTAGACTTAGGCTCAATTGATGTGACTTTTTACAGAGATGATTTTGAAACTAATTTAGGAAGTCCCAAAGTAGGCCCATCAAACATATTGTTTAATATTAGTAAAAAAGATGTCATATTAATTGATGATGTATTATACACAGGTAGAACAATTAGGGCTGCTATGGAAGAAATATTTTCATTAGGAAGGCCAGATACAATACAATTAGCAGTCTTAATAGATAGAGGACATCGTGAGTTACCTATAAAGGCTAACTATGTTGGTAAAAATTATCCTACTTCTTTTAATGAACATATTCACGTTTATCTTGATGAGGTTGATGCTGAAGAAAGCGTTAAATTGCTGGAGTATAATGAACAGACTTAGTACTAACCATTTTATAGGGTTAAAAGATGCAAAAGCTTCTGATATTCAATTAATTATTGATACAGCTTTAACTTTTAGAGAAGTTTTGGAGCGTCCAATTAAAAAAATCCCATCATTAAAAGGAAAAAATATTGTTAATTTATTTTTTGAAAATTCTACTAGAACAAAATTATCTTTTGAATTGGCAGAGAAAAGATTATCAGCTGATGTGCTTAATTTTTCTGCAAGCTCTTCTAGTTTAAATAAAGGTGAAAGTTTAAGAGATACAGTTCAAAATATTCAGGCAATGAAAATTGATTGTGCAGTTATGCGTCATCCAGTTCCAGGCTCATGTTTAAGATTAACCGAGTATTTAGATTGTCCAATTATAAATGCGGGAGATGGTACGAATGAGCATCCTACTCAAGCAATGTTAGATATTATGAGCATTTATGAAAAGTTTGGTAAAATCAAAAATTTAAAAATAGCCATTGTAGGAGATATACTTCATAGTAGAGTTGCAATGTCAAATATTATTGGTTTACATAAAATGGGTGCTGAAGTTTTATTATGTGGACCACCTCATTTAATTCCAAAATATATGTCAGATTTTGGTGTTAAAATCACTCATGATATTAATGAAGCATTAGAATGGTCAGATGTTTTAAATATTTTAAGAATTCAGAGAGAAAGAATGGGAATTGGTTTAATCCCATCAATTAGAGAATATAGAGATTTATTTGGAGTAACTAAAGAAAGACTAAAAGGCTTGAATAAAGAAATAGTTATTATGCATCCTGGACCAATTAATAGAGGAGTAGAGATTGATACTTATGTAGCTGATTCAGATCAATCTGTCATCTTAAATCAGGTGTTAAATGGAGTCGCAGTTCGTATGAGCATATTATATCTTCTTTTAGGAGCAAATATAGATGAATAAGAAAATTACAAATATTTCTAGTTCTAAAGTTCTATTAAAAAATGGAAAGATATTAAATGTATTAAATGGTAAGGCCTCTATTAAAGATATTCTTATAGAAAATGGAAAGATAGTAGAAGTAGGAAAAATAGAAAATAATGACAGTTATATATTAATAGATTGCAATAAAAAAATAGTTACTCAAGCTTTTGTTGATGTTCATACTCATTTTAGAACTCCTGGTGTTGGAGATCAGGAAACATTTATTTCTGGTTCAAATGCTGCATTATCAGGGGGTTATTCAAAAGTATGTATTATGCCAGATACTAATCCTATTTTAGATACTCCTGAAATGATTGAATTTATAATTAATCAATCATCTAAATTACCTGTTAACATTCACCCTATTGGGGCTGTTACAAAAAAAATAAATGGAATGGATATGGCTGAATTAGGGTCTATGATTAATTCTGGTGCAGTTGCTATATCTGATGCTAATAATACTTTAATGAATAGTCAAGTTGCAAGATATGCAATTGAATATGCGAAAATGTTTGAAGTTCCTTTTATCAACCATCCTGAAAATATTGATTTAGTTAATAAAGGTTTTATGAATGAATCAATTACATCCAATGCTTTAGGAATATCAGGAAATCCAACCATTGCTGAATCAGTGATGGTATATAGGGACTTAGAAATTACAAATTATGTAAAAGGTAAAATCCATATACCTAATGTTACATGCTCAGAATCGATTAATTTAATTAATTTATATAAAAATAAAGGTACAGATGTTACTTGTGAAGTATCTCCACAACATCTTTTTTTTAAAGATAATGATCTAGATACTTATGATTCAAATTTAAAGATTTCACCGCCATTAAGGAGCCAACAAGATATAGATAATTTAATAAAAGGTTTAAAAGATGGTATTATTGATTGTATTTCATCAAGTCATTTCCCTAATAGATTTGATGATAAAGATAAAGATTTTTATCATGCTGAATCTGGTGTGATTAGTTTAGAAACAGCTTTTGCTGCTACTCATACTATATTAAGTGAAAATAATTTTTCAATTGATTCAATATTAAATTTATTTTCATTAAATCCTTCAAGAATAATGAATTTAGAATTATGTGATATGAAATTAGGGTCAATTGCTGAATTGGTAGTTATTGATCCAAATAAAAAATGGACATTTACTAATAAAGATATCTATTCTAAATCTCAAAATACACCTTTCCTAAATAAAGAATTAAAAGGAAAAGTAGAATTTACTATAAATAAAAACTTTTTATTTGGTTAATTAATAATATACTTGCTTGGTATCAACTTCTTCTATTAAGTTTACAGGCTTTATTAATTACTAAATTAAATATTTAAAAAAATGAAAACAGAGTCAATAAAAGGTAGTGAAATAGTTAGAGATTGGTATTTAGTTGACGCTAAAGATAAAACTTTAGGTAGGTTAGCTAGTTCTATTGCTCAAATTTTAAGAGGAAAGAATAAAGTAAATTTTTCTCCTAATTTAGATATGAGTGATTTCATTGTAGTTATCAATGCAGAAAAAATTATTTTAACTGGAAATAAACAAAACACAAAAGAATATTGGAGACATACTGGGTATCCAGGTGGTCAGAAAACTGTACCATATAAGAAAATGTTAGATGAAAAACCTGACCAAATAATTAAAACAGCAGTAAAGGGCATGTTGCCTCATAATAAACTTGGAAGAAAATTATTAGGGCATTTAAAAGTTTATTCTGGTTCTAATCATCCTCATAAAGCACAAACTCCAAAAGAATTATCAATTAATTAAGGTTTTATTATAAATGGCTAATACTAAAAATCAAAAATGGATTGCTACAGGTAGAAGGAAATCATCTATTGCTAGAGTTGAACTTAAATCAGGAAAAGGTCAATTTTTAGTAAATGGGAGAGATTTTGATGAATATTTTAATAGAGACACTCAAAAAATGATTATTAAGAGACCTTTTGATCTTTTAGAATTAAATAATCAGTATGATATTTCAGTTAATGTTATTGGTGGAGGTTCAACTGGTCAAGCTGGAGCAGTTAGATTAGGCATATCAAGAGTGTTAGAAAAAATCAACCCTGATTTTCGCTCAACTTTAAAAACTAATGGAATGCTAACAAGAGATTCAAGACAAGTTGAAAGAAAAAAATATGGTCAACCTGGAGCAAGGAAGAAATTCCAGTTCTCAAAACGTTAGGATTTATATGAGCGAATTATCAACTGAATATTTAATTGAGTCTGGAGTACATTTTGGTCACCCAACTCAAAAATGGAATCCAAATTTTAAAAAATTTATAGCAGGTCAAAAAAATGGTATTCATATCATTGATGTTAAAAAGACAATTGAAAATTTAAATATAGCTTCAAAAGAATTATCAAAAATTGTTTCTAATGGTGGAAATATTTTATTTGTTGGAACTAAAAAACAAGCTAAGGAAATTGTTCAAGAAAGCGCAGATAAATGTGGTATGTTTTATGTTAATGAAAGATGGTTAGGTGGGACTTTAACTAATTTTTCAACAATAAAAAGAAGCATTAATAGATTAAAGATTCTTGAAAAAGAATCATCGGATGTATATAAGAATCTAACTAAAAAAGAACTTACTCAATTAAATAGAGAGAAAAACAGATTATCAGATTTACATAGAGGAATTCGTGATATGAGATATTTGCCATCAGCTCTTTTTATAGTTGATGCAAATAATGAAAAGATAGCAATTTTAGAAGCAAAAAGATTAGGAATCCCAGTATTTGCTTTAGTTGACTCCAATGCTAGTCCTTTATCAGTAGATTATGCTATTCCTGGTAATGATGATTCAATAAAATCAATCAGTGCAATATTAAGTCATATTTCTAATTTGTTATTAGAGATTAATACTCAAAAAGAAGAAATTAAAAATAAAGAACAAGACTCTACTAAAAAGGATTCAAAATGAGTTCTGCTAAAACAGTTAAGGAATTAAGAGATATTTCAGGTGCTGGTATGATGGATTGTAAAAAAGCACTTGAAGAATCTAATTTTGATATTGATAAAGCAATGGATGTTTTAAGAAAAAATGGTATTGCAAAAGCAAAAAAGAAAGCAGGTAGAGATGCAAAAGATGGAGTTATTATCCCTTATATCCATCCAGGCTCTAAATTAGGTGTTTTAGTTGAAATTAATTGTGAAACTGACTTTGTTGCTAGAACTGATGAATTTCAAGATTTTTCACGTGATATAGCTATGCATATAGCAGCTACATCTCCAATAGGAATTAAAAGAGAAGATATATCTGATGAATTAATTGAAAAAGAAAAAGAAATATATAGAGATCAAGCATTACAAAGTGGGAAACCAGAGAATATTGTTGATAAAATGATTGAAGGTAGGTTAAACAAGTTTTATCAAGAAAATGTATTACTTGAACAAAGTTTTGTTAAAGATTCTGATAAAGTAATATCAGATTTATTAAGTAATACAATATCTAAATTAGGTGAAAATATAGAAATTAAAAGATTTTCCAGATTTCAACTAGGAGAATTAACTAAAACTGAGGGTAATTCTTAGTACCTTCATTCATGACAAATCTTCACTATAAAAGAGTTTTAATTAAATTAAGTGGTGAAGTACTTTCCGGCAAAAAAAAATTTGGGATAGATTATTCTATTGTTGCTTCATTAGCTAAACAAATTAAAGATATTTATAATGAAAAGATTCAAATTGGTATAGTCATTGGTGCTGGTAATATTTTTAGGGGAGTTTCTTCTGAAGGTGAAGGTATGGATAGAGTTTCTGGTGATTATATTGGTATGATGGGAACAATTATGAATTCTGTAGCACTTCAAAATGAATTAGAAAAGATAGATTGTGATACTAGAGTTATGTCTGCTTTATCAATACGTCAATTAGCAGAGCCTTATATCAGGAGAAGGGCAACTAGGCACTTAGAAAAATCAAGAATTGTAATATTCGCAGGAGGTACGGGTAATCCTTATTTTACTACCGATACTGCTGCAGCACTTAGAGCTATTGAAATTAAGGCAGATATTATTATTAAAGGAACAAAAGTAGATGGCGTATATAATTTTGACCCTCATAAGAATAATAAAGCAATTAAATATGATACTTTGTCATACAAAGAAGTTATTGAAAATGAATTAAAAGTTATGGATTTAACTGCTATTACTTTATGTAAGGAAAATAAACTACCTATTTCTGTAATTAATATTAATACTAAAAATAATTTGAAAAAGTTTTTATTTTCACCTAATGATGTAGGCACAATAATTAAATAAGGGGAACATATGGAACAGAGAATATTTTCAGAATCTAAAATGAAGATGGAAAAAGCAATTGAGCATTACAAACAAGAGGTTTCATTTGTAAGAACTGGTCGTGCTTCTACACATATTTTGAATCCAGTAAAAGTAGATTATTATGGTGTCCCAACCCCATTAAATAATGTTGCAAATATTACAATACCTGAAGCTCAACTAATTTCTATTCAACCATTTGACCCATCAACGATAGAGCTAATAGAAAAAGCTATTATTGAATCAGATATTGGCTTAAATCCAAGTAATGATGGTAATATAATTAGGTTAAATATTCCATCTTTAACTGAAGACAGAAGAAAAGAATTAGTTAAACAAGTTCATAAGATTATTGAAGATGGTAAAATTTCTATTAGAAATATTAGAAGAGATGCAAATGAACAATTAAAAAAATTAGAAAAATCTCATGATTTATCTGAAGATAATCTAAAAAGAGAACTTGATAATGTTCAGGAACTAACAGATAAGTATATAGGTAACTTAGATGAAATCCAAAAAAATAAAGAGAATGAAATACTAATTTAAATTTTATAAATATTTCTTTATTTCTAATTTAGATTTAATTAAATCTTTATTTTCGATATTTAATATTCCAGAAATTTGTTTAATTAGATGCTGTTCTTTAAAGTGTAATTCATTATCTGAATATGCAACTTCAAATACACAACAAATAAAATCTAATTTATCTTGATAAGAAAAATTTTCATTTAAAATCTGTCCATATTTAAAAAAGCTTGTAGATTTTTTTAATTCTTTAACTGCATTTTCAATAATCGAATAAGACTCTTCTACGCTTATAGAAAAAAAATCTTCAACAATCTCTCTTATGGTTTGAAGTTCTTCTTTTTCGATATTATGATCAGCTTTAGCAACTGAGTATAATAATATTGTTGCAGCATTCTTTATATTATAATGTAGTTTATTATCCATATTTATAATTTACGTACATAAATTTTATATGTTAAATTAATTATTATGAAAATTATTAAAATAAAAGAAAATAGTTTAGCTCAGGAAATTGGTCTTACCTCAGGCGATCGTTTACTTAAAATAAATGGTGAAAGAGTATTAGACCATTTAGATTATGAATTTAGGATAGCTGATGAAAATGTTGTATTAGATCTTCAAATTAAAGGTGAATTAAATCAAATTATAGTAGAAAAAAATTATGATGATGATTTAGGTGTTGAGTTTGAAGAAATGAAAATAAGAAAATGTGGTAATGATTGTGTTTTTTGTTTTGTTGATCAAAATCCAGAAAATATGAGAGATGGAATATATTTCCGAGATGGTGATTATAGAATGTCCTATTTATATGGTCATTACATTACTATGACTAATATGAGTAAAAAAGAATTAAAAAGAATAGTAGATCAAAAATTATCTCCTTTATATATATCAGTGCATGCTACAGATGTGAAATTAAGGAAAGAGTTACTATTATATAAATGGGGAAAAGATGATTTTTTATTAAAAAAAGTAAAATATTTAATTGATAATGGAATAGAATTACATGGTCAGATTGTATTGATTCCTAATAAAAATGATGGAAAACAATTATTTAAAACAGCATCTGATATTTATAAATTTTATCCAAATTTTAAAACACTATCAATAGTGCCAGTTGGATTAACAAGGCATCGTGAAGGACTTCCTAATTTAGAATATGTTAATCAACAATATGCTGAAAATTTATTTAAAATATATCCTAATTTAAACAAAAAATTTCCAGGTTCTAAATCTCCATTTATAATATTATCAGATGAATGGTATATACTCGGGGGCAAACCTTTTCCTCCAAAATCATTCTATGGAGATTATGATCTTGTAGAAAACGGAGTTGGTCAATTTAGAGAATTTTTAGATCGTTTTAATTCTGAAAAGAAGACTTTCCCAAAAACATTAAAAACAAAAAAAACAATATCAATTGTAACTAGTACTTTAGTATTTGATATATTTATAAAAAAAATAAAACCTGTACTGGATAAAATAAAAAATCTTAAGGTAAATTTTTTTAAAATTGAAAACAATTTTTTTGGTGATTCAGTTACTGTTGCAGGATTATTAACGGGAAAAGATATTATTTCTCAAATAAAAGGAAAAGATATAGGAAGCTCTGTTTGGGCGACTTATAGAATTTTAAATGATGAACAGACATTAACTTTGGATGATATGACTTTAGATGATATTTCAAAAGCACTTCAAACTGACTTTAAAGTTTCACAAAATGATAGTATAAATAACATAATAAAGAGTATAGCTAATGAAACGTAAAGCATTAATTACAATAATAGGTAAACCTAATGTTGGTAAATCAACATTATTTAATAGAATTATTGGTGAAAAAAAATCAATTGTTTCTCCAGTTGAAGGTGTTACTAGAGATAGAGTCTATGGTACATATGATTGGCTAGGGCATATTTATGATATTATTGATACTGGTGGTTTTGTTCTAAATGAAAATGATATTATGAATCAAAATATTAAAATTCAGTTAGACATAGCAAAAGATGAATCAGATTTTATAATATTTATCGTAGATGGAAAAACAGAGATTACTTCTAATGACCAAGAACTTGCAAAAAATATCAGAAAGTTAAAAAAACCATATCAATTAGTTGTTAATAAAGTTGATAAGCAAAAAGATGATAATAGTAATTTTCATTATTATGATTTAGGTTTAGGTGATCCTATTTTCATATCTGCTGAACATGGTAGAAATATTGGAGATTTATTAGATGTAATAGCTTCTAGTGTTTCATATGACATTGATAGTGAAGTAGAAGAAGATTTTATTAATTTAGCTATAGCAGGTATGCCTAATGTTGGAAAATCTTCTCTTGTAAATTGTATTATTAATAAGGAAAAATCTATAGTTACTGATATTGCGGGTACTACTAGAGATGCAGTGGATTCATATATTACCTACTACAATGATGAATTTAGATTGATTGATACTGCAGGTATTAGAAAAAAAAGTAAATTATTAGATGATATAGAATATTATAGTAGTGTTAGATCGTTTAGAGCTATTGATGAGTCTGATATAACAGCTGTTGTAATAGATGTATCAAAAGGACTTAGCAAGCAGGATAGAAATATTATAAGTTATATTATTGATAAAGGGAAAGGTTTATTAATTGTTTTAAATAAGTGGGATTTAATTGAAAAAGATAATTATACATTAAAGAACATACAAGATGACATGATTGCTTCCTACCCAATGTTAGCTTATTTTCCAATAATGTTTATATCAGTTAAAAATAATTTAAGAGTTAGAGACGTATTGAAAAATGCACGTAAAGTTTATCATGAAAGACAGAAAACTATAAGAACAAATGATTTAAATAATTTTTTAGAAAAAGCAGTCTACCATTACCCACCACCCTCAGTAAATGGGAAATTTCTAAAAATTAAATATATTACTCAATTAGCACAGAGACCTCCATTGTTTGCGTTATATTGTAATCATCCTCATTTATTTACAATTAATTACAAAAGATATTTTGAAAACCAATTACGCAAAACATTTGGGTTTCAAGGATCTCCTATACGTATATCTTTTAGGAAAAAATGAAAAATATATTAATTACAATGATGATTTTATCAATTATTCTAGGAACAAGAATATTTGATTCAAACATTTCATCTACTTTAGATAACAATAGATCATGTGGGGAGCGACCTATTCTGAATGAAAGTATACTTTCTCCTTCTGGATATTTTAGAGTACACTACAATAATTATTATGATGGGATAAATGATTATGCTTATAATGTTGCAATTGCGGCAGACTCATCAAGAAAGGTAATTGTTGAGGAAATGAATTTTAGATCTGAAGTTTTAGATGAAGATGGGTTGTATGATATTTATATTGAACAACTTCCTAATGGAAGTTATGGATGGAATTGTCCCGATGGAGATTTAGGTCAGTCATGGGTTGAAATTGATGATAATTATATTGGGACAAATTATGGAACTACAGGTTTAGATGCTATGAGAATTAGTATAGCTCATGAATATTTTCATGCTATTCAGAGAGCATATGTACCTATTCCAGGTCAAAATTCATTTTTTTATGAATTAAGTTCGATATGGATTGAAGATATTATTTTTCCTGATATTAATGATTATATTTTTTTTAGTCAAAATGGAGATGATTATTTTTCTGATCCTCAAAAAAATATGAATGCTTATAATGGATATGGATTAGGACTTTATGGGCATTATATGAATTTTATGTTTGATAATCAAATTATGCAAAGAATTTGGGAAGATTTTTCATTAATGGATTCAAATGATGAAAATGAATATGTATTTAATGCAATTGATAATGTATTAGATAACCAAAATTTTGGTTATAATTCATCTTTTGTACAAACTTGGCTTGATTTTAATTCAAAAAATCTATTTAATGGATATTTTAGTGATATGCAAAATCATATTTATTATTATTCAGATCAGGCAGAATTTAATCCTATAGACACAAATTCTAGCTTAATTGATAGTATAGAATTAATAAATTTTGATTTAAATAATCGTTCTGTTTCAATAAGGTCATATATTCCTAAAAATCTATCAATCATCAATATTTATAATAGTCCTAATTATGCTGATATTAGGGGTTCACTAGCCTTATTTTCCAATTCAAGTTCTATTTATGATATCTATCATAACTATCAATCAGATATTTTAAATTCAAATGATAATTTTCATATATTATATATAGCTGATTCAAATAATAGGGAATTTGAATCATCCATAGTTTCTACTACTTTAGATTTAGATAATTCTGATGAAATTTTTATTTATCCAAATCCAATTTATTCAGATAATAATATTTCATTTAGACTAAGTCCAGGAATTCAAGAAAATCAAATTATTTTAAAATTATTTAATATTAATGGACAGTTATTAAAAATAATAAATTTAGGTAGTATTGATTATACACTTGATGATTTCCATGAGTTTAATATGCCTTTTTTTGATGATAATATTGTATCAGGGATATATATTCTTTCATTTGATTTAGACGGTAAAATTATTAATAAAAAGATTACTTATTTAAAGTGAAAATAGAAATTTTTCATCCTAAAAAGAATAATAATAATTTATATAAACAACTAAATTCTAAGTTTTATACTTTTTTATACAAAATTTCTTCTATTAATGAAATCAAATTAAATTTAAATAATTTAAAAGCACAATATCCTGATGCATCTCATATATGCTATGCTTATAGACTATTTGATGGATTTACAATTTTAGATGAAATAAACATATCTGAATATAGTACAGATGCAGGAGAGCCTAGAGGTTCAGCAGGGCCTCCTATATTAAAAATATTAAAAAAAAATAATTTAATTAATTCGGTTGTATTTGTTGTGAGATATTTTGGTGGTAAAAAATTAGGAATACCTGGATTGATTGAAGCATATTCAAAATCAACTGAAATCGTAATTAACTATAATGAACTAATTAATTGGTATCCAATTATTAGTATTGAACTAACCTACCCCTACAGCCTTGATAGTTTAATAAAAAACTTAATCAATAAATTTAATGCTAAGATTAAAAAGCAATTATTTCAAGATAATATATTATCAATTATTGATTTAAATTATTTCAAAATTGAAGATTTTACAAGCCAAGCAAATGATTACTCAGAGTTAAAAATCAAAATTCTTGAAAATTAAATCCCTTGGTATTGATCTAAACTATTTTATAAGTTTAGGGCCCTATTGTTGGAGTGAGATAGGAGGAAAATTGGCGCGGGGTGGAGCAGTCTGGTAGCTCGTCGGGCTCATAACCCGAAGGTCGTAGGTTCAAATCCTGCCCCCGCTACAAAGAAAAGGCCCTTTATAAATTAAAGGGCCTTTTTTTATATTAAATCAATGAATTGTTTGAGAATTTTATTTGTAGATTCAATGTTTAATGGATTTGATTTATTTTCACTAATAGCTCGTGGCATTACTACACAACCTAAGTGTTCCATTTGAAGTTTCATTATTGTTATATATTTTGTTCCAGGACCTCCACTATTTGTCCCAATTAATGCAATTTTTTTATTAAAGGCATCTCTCCAATAATCAGTAGTTGTTGAAATCCATGCAATTGCATTATTTATAATTGGAGGTGTTGATCCATTATATTCAGGAGCACATATAATAATGCCATCACTTTCAACAAATTTATTTGTCAATTTACTTATGGTATTTTTATGCTCATCTATATATTCATCAAAGGCATTTTCAGTATAAATTGGTAATTTATAATTTTCTAATGATAGAATAGTTGTTTCTATAGAATTAGAATAGTTTTTTTCTAAATTTTTTAATAATTCTTGTATTTTTTTTGCTAGTTTATAATTATTTTTTAATGTTGCGCTAACTATTAAAATATTTTTCATTTGAGTTATCTTTTATTTAATATACGTATCGATTAAATTTATTAATTTTATGAATAATAAACAAAAATTTCAAACACTCTTAACTATTAGTATTTATACCTGTATACTATTTATATCTTTATCTGGATTAGCAATGTATTTTTATCCTGGAGGGTCTATGTATAATAATCCCTCTAGCCCAAATTATGATAATACATTAAATTCATACTCTCATTTTATGAATTTTTTTAGTGATTTGGGTTTATATAATTCTTGGTCTGGAGAATCTAATTTTTTATCAAATATTTTATTTTCCTATTCTTTA
>JAAZYZ010000069.1 GCA_014239355.1 Fidelibacterota bacterium | reverse complement strand
TCTTTTACTGATATTATGCTTGGTGATTGTGCTGATATTTCTATGTTAGATATTTCTGATGAAATACCTATGGAATATAGTCTATTCCAAAATTATCCTAATCCATTTAATCCAACAACAAATATAAGTTTTTCTGTTGTTGATGCTAGTCAAGTCTCATTGAAAGTATATGATCTTTCAGGTAAAGAAATTAATGAGTTATCAAATAATTTTTATACTCCAGGAACATATAATGTGATATGGGATGCTACGGATTCTTATGGTAATCAAGTATCATCAGGAATCTATATCTATCAATTAAAAACTAAAGATGGAATTTTATCTAATAGTATGATATTGATGAGATAAGTTTTTTTTGAAACTTTAATAAAAGGCCATCATTTAAATAAATGATGGCCTTTTTTATAATGAAAAAAAATAGTTTAATAGTATTAACATTTTTATCTTTTCTTACTTCATTTTATAATTTTGATTTTGAAGATTGGTTTTTTATATCAGAACCTGATAATATAAAATCAATAACACAAGATTCATTTAATATTCATTTTTTAGCTGATAATGGTATTTATTCTTATGATATTATATCTGAAGACTTTTTTTATAATATTAATTTATCAAGCAATTTATTAAATGAAGAATTTTTTTTAATACATTATCATAAAGATATTGATTATTTCTTTATTATGACTAAAAACCACTTGCTATATAAATCAAGTGTTAGTTCATATTGGAATGAAAGAAGATATTCAGATTTTAATATAGGTTCAATTAATTCTATCAAAAAAGTAGGTTTTACTAAAGATCATATAATTATTGAAACAAAGAATAATTATAAAGTGATTGATTTCTTCTCTATGAACACCTCAGTCCATAATAGTATTGATCATTTTATGAATATTCAATGGATTAATAATAATGTTGATGATTTAGATTTATCTAATTTTTATACTACAGATAATAGTTTTATTAAAGAAAAATATATTCAAGATCAAGCTGATATTGAACATTTTGTTGTTTCTTCAATGTATGATAAATATAAAAATTTATGGATTGGAATGAGTACGGGTGCTATTTATAAAGTAGATGATTTTTCATATAATATAAAGAGGTTAGATGTGGGCCCAAGGGTTGATTATGTGTCTGATATATTTAATGATAATTATGGAAATTGGTATTTTTCTGATAATCATTTTAAAAGAACAGGTGAAAAAGCATTTAATTATAATGGATATTTACTTTCAATTTGGAATGAGAATGATAACACTTGGGTACATATACCTAAAAATGAAAATATTATGATTAATAATGTTACTTTAAATGATATCAAGAGATTAGATAAGTTTATTTTGCTTACTACTTTTGATGGATTGATAGTATATGATATTGAGTTTAATGCTTGGTATCATAATTATGATTTTTTGAATATTAATAATAGAGTTTTGTGGGATGTAGTATTTGATGATAACCAAATGTATTTTTCTTCTTCTTCTGGTCTTATTATGTGTGATTATTTGGTTATTGATGGAGAATTAAATATCTATTATAATCAAACAATTTTTGAAGATACAGAAATTTATGATATTCAAAATATAAATCATGAAATATACTTTAGTTGTTCTAAAGGATTATTTAAATATGATTTAATATCAAATAAAATTAGTTTAATAGATTCGAAGGTATATTATAATATTAAAGTTTTAGATTCTTATGTTTTGGGCTCAAATAAAAATTTATGGTATATTGATAAATATGGAACAGAATTAATTTCTAATCATATTAATGATTTTAATATTAGTCCTAATAGTGATAGAATATGTGCAACTGATTTTAATGAAATTAAAATAATTGATTTTAATTCAAAGGATGAGTGGGTTTTAAATTTAGATCAATTAAATATTAATGAACCTATTTATTCTATTGACTGTGATAATCAGTGGTTATGGTTTTCTAATTCTAAGGGAGTATCTTTTTTTAGGTGGAGCAACTATGAAGAGTAGTTTTTTATTTTTAATCTTAGTTATATGTTTTTCTTGTACATTAAAAAATAATAAAATTAATTATGATGGAAACTATGATTATTGGACTAATGATTTTAATGAAATTGAATTGGTTATGTCATATGTGTTGGATAATGATGATTATAGGAAATTAAGAAAACTTGAAGGGATAGATAAGGTAAAATTTTTAGATAATTACTGGGATGAGGCAGATCCAGATAAAGGTACCTCAGAAAATGAATTATTAGATGAGTTAAAAACTAGAGTTTTAGAATCAAAAGAATTATTTTCTGGTATAGATGGGGGAATATTATCAGATAGATCAAGGATATATATTATGTATGGGCCTCCACATGATGAGTATAAAACTTCAAGTTATAGTAATAATAATATAGAGATAGTAGTTTGGAAATATAAATCAGGTTATGAATTTAACTTTATTATTGATAGCTTTGGGCGTTATAAAATAATTAATTAATAATAAAAAGTGCTATATGTGGGATTTAATTTTTAATAGAAACAAAAAACATTTACCTAATTATTTTTCTTATTCTCAGATAAACTCTTATGAGATGTGTCCTTTACAGTATAAATTAGTTTATATTGATGGAATTAAGAGAAAATATGAAAGTATTGAGTCTTATATGGGTAAGAGAGTTCATTCTGTCCTTGAATGGCTTTATAAGCCTGAAAATAAAGAAAAATTAATTAATTTTGATAGAATCTGTGAAGAATATGATAAAGATTGGGTTGAAAATTGGAATCCAAATATTTTTGTGGTTAATATAAAATATAACAGAAAAGAAAAAAAATATGAGCATCCTATTCTTTCTGATAAAGAATTAGAAAGAAAACATAATCTTTTTTATAGTATTGGTAAGGAGTGTTTATCTAATTATTATAAAGATTATTATCCTTTTGATCAAAGTGTTTTTGGTAGAGAATTAGAATTAACTTTTTCTGTTAAAGAATATGATAAGAGTAATGAACCTAAGTTTGATAAAGTTACTGGTAATTGTATAGATAAAGGAAAAGCTCTTAAAGAATACCCATTTAAAGGTATTATTGATAGAATAGATAAACCATATGAGCAAAAGTGGGAAATCCATGATTATAAAACTGGAAAACGTTCTAAAAATTACTCTCAACTTAAAAATGATTATCAATTAGCATTATATCAAATTGGTGTTAAACAAAATTTTAAAGATGTTGGAGAAATTAACTTAATTTGGCATTCTCTTCGTCATAATACGAATATTACTATATCACATAATGATAGACAGCTTTATAAAATAGAGAAAAAAATTGTAAATGTTATAAATAGATTGCAAAAAGCAATTACTAATCTAGATAATTTTAAAGCCAAACCAGACCATTCAAAATATACTATTTGTAATTGGTGTCCTGTATGGAATCAATGCTCAGCAAAAACAGGCTTACCTAATCCTTCATTTAATAATCTTATTAAAATATTGCCCAAATAATTTTTATTAATGAATTATAATATAGTTTCACCTAACAATAACAAAGATTTCAATCAGTATTATTATTTTAGATGGAAATATTTAAGAAAACCTTTGAATAAACAGTTGGGTACTGAGCAAGATAATATTGAAGATATAAGTATCCATAGAATGATTCTAAATGAAGATCGAAAGATAATAGCTGTTGGTAGAATTCATCACAATACATCTATTGAATCTCAAATACGTTATTTTGCAGTTGATAAAAATTATAGAAGAAAGGGCCTAGGTTCTTATTTAATGCAAGATTTAGAAGATGTAGCATTAAAAAATAATCGTAAGAGTATGATGCTTAATGCAAGAGAAAATTCAATTTATTTTTATGAAAAGTTAGGTTACGTAATTTCAAAAAAAACAAATCTCTTGTTTGGAAAAATACAGCACTACGAAATGAAAAAAGTTCTTTAATTTTTAAAAATTAATTAAATTATGGAATACATTTTCTAATCAAATTTAATAGGTCATGAGTCATTCATTAGAAAAAATTGCTTTTCATACACTTGGTTGTAAATTAAATTTTTCAGAAACTTCAACTATGGTTAGAGATTTTATAGGTAGAGGTTTTTCTATTGTTAAAGATTTTGAAAATGCTAATATCCATATTATTAATACTTGTTCAGTAACTGATAAAGCTGATAAAAAAGCAAAAAAAATTATAAAAAAAATTATTCAAACAAGCAATAATCCGTATATAACAGTACTAGGTTGTTATGCTCAATTAAAGCCTAAAGAAATAGCTGAAATTAATGGTGTAAATTTAGTAATTGGTGATAAGGAAAAACTAAATGTTGCTAAGCATGTTATAGATAATTATAATAATAATTCTCTACAAGTTATACATTCTCCTATAGATGATTCTAATAAGTTTCAATCATCTTTTTCTATGAATGATAGAGTTAGGTCTTACTTAAAGATTCAGGATGGTTGTGATTATCCATGCACATATTGTACCATACCAAAAGCAAGAGGGAAAAGTCGTAATGATACTATTCAAAATATTATAAAAAATGTTAAAATATTAGAGAGTAATGATATTTCTGAAATTGTAATTACAGGAGTAAATATAGGAGATTATGGCAGAACTTCTAAAAATGAAAGTTTATTTAATTTGCTTACGACAATTAATGAATCTAGTTCTATTAATAGATTTAGAATTTCTTCCATTGAACCCAACTTACTAACTAAAGAAATTATTAAGTTTATTCAAAATAACAATTCATTTCTTCCTCATTTTCATATCCCACTCCAATCTGGAAATGATAAAATTTTAAAAATTATGAGGAGAAAATATAATTTAAAAATGTATCAAGATAAAATTAAAATGATAAAAAAAATGATACCTGATGCTTGTATTGGGGCTGATGTAATTGTTGGCTTTCCTGGTGAAACAAGTGAAGATTTTGAAAAAACTTATAATTTTATTGAACAATTAAAAATTAATTATTTACATGTATTTTCATATTCTAATAGAACAGGTACTATTGCTTCAGAATTAAAAAATCAAATTCCAAAAGATGTAAAAATTTCAAGAAGTAGATCTTTACAGAAATTATCAAATAAAATGAGATTTGATTTTTATAAAAATAATATTAATAAAGTTAGAAAAGTATTGTTTGAAAGTATTGTTGATGATAACTATATAGTAGGTTTTACAGATAACTATATTAGAGTTATGGTTAAAGGAGATGAAAGTATGATTAAAAAAGTATTTAATGTAAAATTATTATTTGTTGGTGAAGATAAAGTTTTTGGAGAAATATATTGAATAATAAACCATTTATAGGTATTGCTGGTAATATAGGTGTTGGAAAAACAACTTTCACAAAATTAGTATCAGAAAAAATGGATTTAATTCCTTATTATGAATCTGTAGATGATAACCCATATTTATCTGATTTTTATAGTGATATGGAGAGGTGGAGTTTTAATCTTCAAATTTATTTTTTACAACATAGATTTAGGCATCATATTGAACTTATGAATAGTGATAGAGGTGTAATTCAAGATAGAACTATATATGAGGATGTCTCAATTTTTGCTTATAATTTATATCAAATGAAAATCATGTCTAAACGTGATTGGGAGACATATAAAACTTTGTTTGATAATATGACCCAATTTTTAAAAAAACCTGATTTAATTATATATCTGAGAGCTTCAACTGACACATTAATAAATAGAATAAAAAATAGGAATCGTGGATATGAAAAAGATATTAGTGAAGCATATTTACATAGATTGAATATATATTATAAAAAATGGTTTTCTCAACCAAATAATTTTAATGTACTTGAAATCAATACAAATAATTTCAATATTTTTAGTGATACAGATAGATTTAATAAAATATGTGATGATATAAAAAATAAACTTAATAAATTACCATGATGAAAAAGAAGATTATTGTATTTGCTTCAGGGACAGGTTCAAATTTTATAAATATAATACAAAAAATACAATCAAGCCATTTGTTAGCTAAAGTTTGTTTATTAGTTTCTAACAATCCTAATTGTGGTGCTGTAAAATTTGCAAGTAGTAATAAGATTGATGTGTTTATATATAATTCAAATAGATTTCCTGATGATAATGAACAAATTTATCTTATTCAAAAATTAGAATTTTACAATTTAGATTTAATCTTACTTGCTGGATATATGAAAAAAATATCTAAAGGATTTGTTGATAGATTTAAAAATAAAATCATGAATATTCATCCTTCTTTATTACCGTTATATGGTGGAAAGGGTTTTTATGGGGTAAAAGTTCATGAACAGGTTTTTAAAAATAAGGATAAAGAGTCTGGCGCAACTGTACATTTCATTGATGAAAACTATGATTCAGGCCCAATTTTAATTCAGGAAAAAATTAAATTAGAAATAAATGATACTCCCGAACAAATTGCTCAAAAAGTTTTAAAGATTGAACATAAAATTTATTTTGAAGCATTAGTATTGTTTTGTAATAATCAGATATACTGGAATAATAATAAACCATTAATTAAAGGGTAATCAATTGAAAAAAGCATTAATAAGTGTATGGAATAAAGATAATGTAGTGGAATTGGCAAAATTTTTAGTAAGCCACCAATTTGAGATTATATCAACTGGAGGTACTAAGAAAATTTTATTAAATAATAACATTAAGGTAACATCCATTTCTGAGTTTACTAATTTTAATGAAATTATGGATGGAAGAGTAAAAACACTACATCCTAAAATATTTGGTGGATTATTAGCTGATAGAAGTAATTCAAAGCATTTAGAAGATTTAAAATCTATTAATTCCTCTAATATTGATTTGGTTGTAGTTAATTTATATCCATTTGAAGAAATGGCTTCAAAGAAAAATATGACTTTAAATAAATTAATTGAATATATTGATGTAGGTGGTCCTTCTATGCTTAGAGCAGCTGCAAAAAATTATAAGTCAGTAGTTACTCTTTCAAGTCCTAGTATGTATGAGGATTTTATGATTGAATTTTCTAAAAGTAAAGGTGATATTAGCATTAACAAAAGAAAAGAATATGCAAAAAATGTTTTTTTAGAAACATCAAAGTATGATTCAATTATTTTTAATGAATTTTCAAAGGATAATGTTGATAAGCTATCTGACTCACTAAATATTAATTTAAGTAAAGATTTTGATTTAAGGTATGGTGAAAACCCTCATCAAATGGCATCTTTTTATACAGATAAAACAACTTCAAGTTTTAGGCAATTATCAGGTAAGAAATTGTCTTATAATAATTTTTTTGATATTGAAACTGCAATTCGTATAGTTAAGGATTTTAAAGAAAAATGCTGTTGTATTATTAAGCATTCAAATCCTTGTGGTTTTTCTGTAGCTAACAATCTCCTAGATTGTTTTGAAAGTGCTGTATCTTGTGATCCAGTTAGTTATTTTGGTGGTATTGTAGGTTTTAATAGAAAAATAGATTCAAAAATAGCTAGAAAATTAATTGAACCATTTTTAGAATGTATTGTTTGTCCTGATATTGATAATGATGCACTTGAAATATTAAAAATGAAAAAGAATCTTAGAGTAATCATTTATAATAAGAATTATAATTTTTCTAATATTTCTGTTAGATCAGTTATGGGAGGAATTTTATCTCAAACTTTATCAAATAAGTATTCAGAAGAATGGAAAATGGTTACTAAAATTCAACCTTCAAACCTAGATATGGATGCTTTAAAACTAGGGTGGAAAATTGTTAAATATGTTAAATCAAATGCTATTGTAATTGCTAATGATAAGCAAATTATAGGAGTTGGTGCTGGTCAAATGTCAAGAGTTGATTCTGTAAAAATAGCTATACAAAAAAGTATTGAAAATGGGTTTGACTTGAAAAATGCAGTATTAGCCTCAGATGCTTTTTTTCCATTTTCAGATAGTATAGAATTAGCAAGTGAACATGGAATAAAACATTTTATTCAGCCTGGGGGTTCAATTAAAGACAAAGAAATAATAAAAATGGCAGATAAATTAAAAGTATCTATGATTTTTACTGGTGAACGGTTATTTTTTCATTAAGATTAATTAAGGAATCATTATGTTTTCATCTTTATTTACAAATTTCTCTTTTTTAAAAGGTTCAGATATTGCAATCGATTTAGGAACAGCAAATACTTTAATTTGGATTAAAAATGAGGGTATTGTACTTAATGAGCCTTCAGTAATTGCAAAAGATACAGTAAATGATACGGTTATGGCTGTTGGACTTGAAGCAAAAAAAATGCTTGGAAGAAATCCTAGTGGTATAATTGTAGAGAGACCTCTTAAGGATGGGGTTATTTCTGATCTTGATTTAGCTACTGAAATGCTGCAAACTTTTATAAAAAAAATTAATATTGGTAGTTTTAGCAGACCTAGAATAGTTATTTGTATTCCTTCAAGTTGTTCTTCACTTGAGCAAAGAGCAGTAAAGGAAGCCGCTGAAAATGCGGGTGCAAAAGAAGTATATCTTATCACTGAGCCTATGGCTGCAGCTATCGGGCTAGGTATTGATGTATCTTCCTCTACAGGCCATATGATTGTAGATATTGGCGGTGGAACAACAGAAATAGCTGTAATTGCTTTAAATGGAGTGGTATCTTTAAAAGCTATTAGAATGGCAGGAGATAAACAAACAATTTCAATTAAAGATTGGCTTCATGATAATCATCAGCTTCAAATTGGAATAAAGATGGCCGAACAAATAAAGGAAGAAGCTGGATCTGCTATAATAGATAGATCTCAAGATAGAATTAATATTGAAGTAACTGGTAAAAGTGTTATGGATGGTATTCCTAAAACAATTACTATTTCTAAAGATGAAATAACTAAAGCTCTAAGTAGCTCAGTATCACAAATATCAGATGCAATAAGACAAGCATTAGATCAAACACCTGCAGAACATGCTGTTGATATTAAAGAAAATGGTATAATTTTAACAGGTGGTGGAGCATTATTGGATGGTTTAGATATATATATTAGAAATCGTACTAATCTACCTGTATTTATATCAGAGGATCCCTTATTAGCTATTGTTAAGGGAACAGGTGTTGTTATTAGTGATATTAAAAAATATGTAAATGATAAAATTTTAATTATGGTATAGTTACAATTAATGAAAAGAAAGAAAAAATCTATAGGTAAAAGTACTATAATGTTTATAGTCTATTCTTTTTTGTTAATAATATTATTTTTTAGTAAAAACATAAATCAGTTTCAATATTTCAAAGTTCATTTTTCAAACTTTTTTTCTGTAATTTTTTCTCCTAAAAAAACTTTTAATAATTTATCTTTTATAGAGTCTCAGAATGATTCTTTAATTTTAGAAATAAAGAAGATAAGTGAAGAGAATTTAAATCTAAAACAACGAATAAGAACTATTAATAATCATCGTGATTATGATAAAAAATTAAATAAATTAATCCCAAACTATAAATTTATTCCAGCAAAAGTTCTAAATCATTCATTATCAAAATCTACACATATTTTTAATGTAAATATTGGTTCCAGAAACGGAGTTACAGACGAATATAAAGCTGTAATTAATTATGATGGAAATTTAGTTGGAAAAACATGGGTTGTAACAGAAACGAGTACTGAAGTTCATAAAATATCTGATAAAAGTTTCCATGTTTATGTAAAAACAGATAAAAATGTTGATGGTCAATTTTCATATAAAAGTGGAAAGTTAGGTATAGTTGAATCTATTTCAAAACGTAATGAGAATTTATTAAATATAGGAGATATTTTTTATACTAGTCAAAGCTCTAATATATATCCGGAGAATATTCCTGTAGCTAAAATAATTGATATTCAAAATAGAAAATATGAGCATGAATTGTATATTAAGGTTGAAATTTTAGCTAATTTAAATTCTTTAAATAATGTATTTATTGTTAGTCAATGATATTTTTTTTATTATTAATATTACATTTTTATTTTCCATCACTAGATTATAACTCTATTAATATATCTCCAGATTTTTTATTAATTATTATAATAATAAGTTCTTTCTATTTAAATGATTCAAAGATTTTATTTTTAGGTTTTATTATTGGTTTATTAAAGGATATTTTAACTCAATCTAATTATTTAGGATTTATAACATTTATATCTCTTATTTTTGCATATGGATTAATTAAAATTCAAGTATATCAAAATAAGACTACTAAGTATATAGCTGTTTTAGTTTTAATGTTTATTTATTTCTTTATTAATTATTTTTTAAAATATTCTGAATCATATTTGTTTTATTTAAAATTTTCATTAATTCAATCTATAGTTACAATTTTTGCTTTAATTTCATTTTATTTAATTTTTAATGAAAGATTTAATAAAAATGAAAAATCATAAAACTACAAATTCAAATAAAAGGAAGAATATAACTAATGTAATTTTCTTTATTTTTTTAATTATTATTTTAAGATATTTTTATATTCAAGTTATCATAAAAAATCAATTTATTGAGTCAGCCTCAAAAAATCATTTTACAAAGATTAAATCAATTCCACCAAGAGGTATTATATATGATAGAAATGGTGAAGTAATTGTTGCAAATAGACGTTCATTTTCAATTAAAATATATCCAAAACATTATGATGAGATTTTTAATATTAATTTATTTTATAAGATTATTAATTTGGCAGAAAAAAGATCTAAAATTTTAATAAAAAAAGATGATTTTTCAGAAATTGTAAAAAGAAATCAACGAAGTAATGTTAGAAGATATCAGCCTATAAATATCATTAATTTTATTGATTTTAAGACTAAAGCTTTATTGAGTGAATATAAAAATGATTTTCCAGGGTTGATTTTTTCAAGTAATCCATCACGATTCTATGAAGATTCGCCAAGTATCTCACATGTATTGGGTTATCTTAGGCCAGTTCAGAAGGATTCAGTAAATAAAGAAAGTTATTATAGTATTAATGATATAATAGGTATTAGTGGTATTGAAAAAGTATATGAACAAAAATTAAGAGGTAAAAAGGGGGTTGAGTATCATGTTATTAATACTTTTGGAAAAGATTTAGGTATCGATAAGAATAAAAGTATCCCTTATGTTTCTGGTGAAGATATTTATTTAACAATTGATTACAGTCTTCAACTTTTTATAGAAAATTTAATTAAAGGTTATAAAGGTGCTGTTATATGTATGAATCCTATAAATGGAGAAATCTTAGCAATGGCTAGTGCTCCTGATTATTCTTTGTCACAATTTATTGGTCCGCTAAAAACAGATGTATGGGAAAAATGGAAAAAAGAAAAACGTTTAGTAAATAGAGCTACACAAGGGAAATATCCTCCTGGTTCTTTATATAAACTAGTTACTTCAATTATGTTTATGGATCAACAATTAATCTCATTAAATGAAAAAGTTTTTTGTAATGGAAAGTTTGAGCTTGAAGATCAGAGTAATCCAGGTAAGCCTAAAATTTTCAGATGTTGGAAAGAAGGTGGCCATGGCAAAGTAGATTTACATGATGCGATTGTTCAGTCATGTAATGTTTATTTTTATAATATGATTTTAAAATACCAAGAAAACAATAATTATATTATTAATGATTTATATAAATATGCTAAAATGTTAGGGCTTGATAAAAAAACAGGCTTAGAAATTCCAGAGAAAAAAGGAAGAATTCCAAATAGTGATTGGATGGTGATTAATGAGGGAAGAAGTTGGCCAAAAAGAGGTAGTATGCCAAATTTATCTATTGGTCAAGGTGCAAACTCTATAACTCCAATTCAAGCTATCAACTTAATTAATTATATTGCTATGAGAGGAGAGGTTTATGAGCCTAGATTAGTTTTGAATGCTCCTTCAAAAGTGGTAAAAACTAAGATTAGTAAATATGTTTGGGATGAAATCCAAAGCGCTATGTATGATGTAGTAAACACAGATAACGGAACTGCTTTTATGTTAAAAAATAATAATGCAATTATAAGAGGAAAAACGGGTACTGCTCAAACAATTAGTAGTAGTACGAGTACTCATTTATTATCTTGGTTTGGAGGATATCTGGAATCTGATAATGATTTAATTTCTTTAGTTGTTTTAATGGAAGATACTGATAGTAAAACAAAATCTATTGCAAAAGTTATATCTAAGAAAATTTTTGATTATATTTTAGAAACTCAGACAAATGAATAGAATATTTAATTTTAATCAAAAGTTCTATATTAGAATCCCTATTTTAATTTCCATTATTTTTTTATCTTTAATTTCTATTTCGATTTTAAAATCTGCAGGAAATTTTGAGAGTGAAATTTTTGGATTCATGTTTTCAAGAGCTCAAAAGCAAATTTTATGGATTATAATTGGTATATTATTATTTATTATAATACAATTTATAAGGCTAAGATTTTTTCATGAAAAAATGTTTTTACTTTATTTTACTTTTCTATTTATTATTACACTACCTTTTCTATCAGATGCAACTAAGGGTGCTCAAAATTGGTTTTTAGGTTTTCAACCATCTGAAATAGGTAAGATTATCATTGTTATTTCAATGGCTAAAATTTTATCAGAAAATAAGAAGTATATAAATAATATAATGTTTTTATTTGGATCTATTTTATTACTTATTATTCCAGTGATTGTATTTGTCACTCAGAGAGATTTAGGTGCAGCTTTAGTATATTTATTTATTTTTATTCCAATGATTTACTGGGCAGGTATTAAGCCATTTTTGATTTTCTTTTTAATTTCTCCAATCTTAACTGTGTATACTAGTTTATATATAAATATATATGATGCTTATCCTAACTATGAAGGTTATTCATATATTTTGTTAATATTATTTTTAATATTGAATTTTATTTTTTTTATTAGTTTTTTTTCAAAGAATAAAGAATCACACAGATATAAAGTATTTTTTATGTGTTCTTATATTGTTATGAATTTATCATTTTATTTTTTGTCTACATATTGTTGGGATTATCTTAATGACACAAAAGATAGTTCTTTTCGTTCAGTTGATTTAAAAGGAAGAATTGAGAATTTTATTATTCCATCATTGAATGAAAATGATGGAGGGTGGCATATAAAACAATCTATGGTAGCTGTCGGATCTGGTGGTGTTTTTGGAGTTGGTTTGGGTGAAGGGACTCAAGTGAACCTTAGATTTTTACCTGAGGCTGACACAGATTTCGTTATTGCCAGTATAGCTGAAGCCCTTGGGTTTATATTTATCCTAATTATAATACTCTTGTATTTTAATTTGTTATATTGGTTGTTGTTTTATGCTCAATACTTACCCAGTCTATTTCTATCATTATTAATAGTAGGGTATTCTTCAATTTTATTTGCGCATATCATTATAACGTTAGGTATGGCTGTAGCTTTAGCTCCTATAACAGGGATTCCTGCACCTTTTTTAAGTTATGGAGGAACATTTACCTTAACTTGTTTTTCAATGTTAGGTATATGCAATAATGCCTCAAATAATAAATAAGTTATAAGTTGTTTTCATATTAAAAGCAATATTAAATTTAGGGGTCTATACTTTTACTCAATATGATAAAAATAATACTCTTAACATTACTTTTTTTAATAGGTTGTACACCATCAAAGAAATCAATCAAAAATGGTATTGATTTTAATCAAGTATTAATGAATGAAAACTTAAGTGATTCTGAAAAATTAATTGAGTTGCAAATTCAGATTTCAAAACAAGAAGATCGAATTTTGAGAATACAAAATAAAGCATTCAATTTAGAAAATTCATTTGATAGTTTAAAAACTTCTAATGATTCTATTATATTTTTTTTAGAGTCTCAAATAGATTCGTTTAGAATAGAGCAATCAATGTTAATAGGTCCTGAGTTCTCAAATAATATTATTAAATTATATAATAAAGTTAATATTTTAGAAGATAGAGCTTTTTTTATGGATAGTTTATATTTTGAGCTTGTAACAGACATGGTTATTATAGAAAATCAACTAGGTTCAATTGAAAATAGTGTTAAAGAAATTGATGCTATTAATAAAAAAATAAAATCTGAAATTGATTACAAAGAAGATGCTAAGTTAGAAGCAATTGATTATAATTATGATTATAAGGTTGCTCATCAGATGTATATGAGAGGAAATTTTGATGAGAGTCTTACTAAATTTAAATTCTTATTAAAAAATAATATTGATCAAGATTTAGCTGATAATTGTCAATTTTGGATTGGACAAATATTTTTTTCAAAAAAAGACTATATAAATGCTATAGAAGAATTTGATAAAGTTTTACAATATAAAGATAGTAATAAGAAATCAGAATCTATATATAAAATAG